>DATMWM010000203.1:0-3213 GCA_035562535.1 Rhodocyclaceae bacterium
GGCTACCAGGTGCCGGCGGTCGGCCTGAACAAGCAGGCGGCCGAGTTCTTCATCGACAACCTGAGGCCGCTCGACCCGAAGCAGACCCCGCGCGTGGTCACCCAGAGCATTCCGTCGGGCACCAAGGTGACCCGCGGCACGACCGTGGATCTGGTGCTGGCGCCGCCCTCGGACATCCCGTTCGGGATCTTCGACAACGTGCACCGCGACCTCAAGAATCGCGCGGTGAGCGACCTGGTGGACGGCATGCTGCAGAACGCAGCGGTGCGCCAGACCCTGCTCAAGTACGACAAGCCGGAGGACGTGCCGGCTGCGGAGAAGGCGCTGCTGCAGACCGAGTTCGGCAAGGCCCAGGTGACGATCGACGAGGCGCAGGCGGACGCGAGCTTCGCCGCCGCCTACAACTCGGCGCGCGGCGCGCTCGCCTTCAAGTAGCCGTACCGCCGTGGCGACCCAGCAGACGATCGAGATGAGCCAGCAGGCCGGCGAGGGCGCGCCCATGCAGGTCGTGTTCGAGACCGTCCAGGGCATGAGCGTGGAGATGACCTACGTCTTCCCGCTGTTCCGCTTCCAGGGCGTCACCTCGATCGGGCTGGAGGTCAGGCTGCCGCGCAACGCGCTGGTCGGCCGCTACGACGTCACGATCCAGGCCCAGCGGGTGGACGAAACCCTGCTGCAGCAGGTGGCGCAGCTTCGCACCTATTCCAATGCAATCGGCAACGAGATGGTCGTGGACTTCGGCACCCCGCGCACGGTGAGCGGGCTGAGCGTGCCTGCGGGCACGGAGATCGCGGTGATCTATCCCTGGATCGGCAGCCAGTTCTCCATGCAGCCGGCCTACGTCAAGCCGAGCACGGGCTCGGCTTCGGACGTGGTGTTTCCGGAGGTGCGCAGCGAGCGGCTGCGCGTGGTGCTGTCGAAGAAGCTGAGCGACGCCGATCTGGCCGAGAACGTCTGGGTGCGCCTGCCGGAGCCGCCGGCCGGTCTGGAGATCCGCATCGACGGCGCGCCGCCGGTGTGGACCCATCCCGAGGCGGTGCAGCCGAACCAGAGCCTGGCGGCGCCGAGCGACTCCGCCTGGAGCAAGGATTCCAAGCGCATCGTGCACCTCGGCCCGGCGCTGGCCGCGCTGACCGGCGATGCGCTGGCGGGCGACGAGCCGGTGAGCTTCCAGGTGCTGCTCACCACCCAGATTCCCTGCCTGCTCGACCTGAAGGCCGATCCGGCGCCCGAGGTGCGCTGCATCCGCCGCGTGCGCTTCGGCACCGAGACCGCCCAGACGCTCGACTTCGAGACCGAAGGCGCGCTCGACGTGCCGCTGGCGCTGCCCCCCGTGCCGTCGGGCAAGACCCGCGCGATAGAGGAAGTACGCTGGACCGCGGCGGCCACGCTGGCGCCCGAGCGCACGCTGCCGCCGCTCGGGCCGGATCCCGCGCCGGCGACCGGTCTGCCGGTGCTGGCCGAACTGCTGCTGGACGCCGACCGCGCGGCCTGCGTGCGCCTGAGCGGTGCGAGCGGGCTGGCGGAACTGGTCGGGCTGCGCCTGCCGCTCGCCGCGCCGGGCGACGGCGCCGAGGCGCGGGTGGTGCTCTGGTCGAACAAGCCGGGCGGTGCCGAGCCGCTCGCGCCGCTGCCCGGCGGCACGAGCGACCCGGTCACCTTCGAGGCCGGCGCCGGCGAGCGCTGGGTGAGCTTCGCGTTTCCCAAGCCGGTGGCGATCGACCCGGGCGAGCCGCCCTGGGCGGCGGTGCTGGTCGCGCGCGGCGTACTCGCCTGGTCGCTGGCCGGCAGGGGCGCAGCCGCCGATCCGCTGCTCGATCCCTGCGTCATCCGGCGCGGCCCACCGAACGGCCCCTGGCGGTCGCTGCCGGCGCCGCTGCAGTCCGCCGCCGGGCTGATCGACGCGCGCGGCCGCCTGCGCCTGACCGGGCATGGTCCGAAGGAGGCACCGCTCGCCCCGCTGCTGGTCTCGGCTGCCGGGACCGCCGGGCCGCTGCGGGAGGTGACGCCGACTCCCAAGGGCGTCCCGGCCTCGCTTGCCTTCGCGCCGGGCCTCGCCCAGGCCCAGCCGATGCTGCGCGTGGTCAGCCGGGTGGCCGGCAGCGTGACGTTGCGCGACATCGACGTGATTTCCACCGCCTGAACCGGCACGGCTGCCGCCGCGGCCCGGCCGCGGCCATCGCCCACCGAGGAGAAACCAGACCATGGCCGACGACGCCCACTCACAATTCCTGGAAGGCCTGCGGGTCACCGCGGAGCACCTGCAGCATCTGCAGGACCGCCTGCGCGAATCGCTGCTCGACCTGAGGCGCAGCGTCGGGCTGGGCCGGATCGCCTGGGGCCTGCGCGCCAGGCTGGAAGGCGGCCAGATCGTGCTCGATCCCGGCGTGGCGTTCTCGCCCGGCGGGGTGCGGCTGAACGTCGATGCGCCGCTGAACCTCGGGCCGGGCCAGGCCGGCCGCAGGGTGGTGCTGCGCGCCGCGAACGCGGACAAGCCGGCGCTGCGCGTGGGCAGCACGCCGACCCTGGTCACGCTGCTCACGAACGCCACCGTCGAGAACGACGACTTCAGCGACGTCGGGCCGGACGCGCTGGTGGTGGCCTTCCTGGTCGACGAGAACGGCGCTCCGCTTCTGCGCCAGGACGACACCCTGTTCGTTGCCGCCGGCCAGCACAGCCACAGCGGCGCCCACTTCAAGGACGCCCAGGGACGCTGGCACTACGACGGCCCGCCATTGCAGGGCGCGAAGGGCGACAAGGGCGATAAAGGGGACAAGGGCGACATCGGCGAGCAGGGTCCGGCAGGCCCGGCCGGCGCCACGGGCGACCCGGGCGAGCAGGGTCCGCAGGGCGAAGCGGGGCCGAAGGGCGATCCGGGTGCGGCAGGACCCCAGGGGCCCGCCGGCGAGAGCGGCCCGGCCGGGCCCGTGGGCGAAATTGGGCCCGCCGGACCCGTGGGCGAAGCGGGACCCGCCGGACCCGCAGGCGAGCCGGGACCACAGGGTGCCGCCGGGGAGCCGGGGACGGCCGGTCCGCCCGGACCGCAGGGCGAACCCGGGCCGCAGGGTCTGCAGGGGCCGCAGGGAGAAGCTGGACTGCAGGGGCCGCAGGGAGAAACGGGACCCCAGGGGCCGGCGGGCGCGCAGGGCGTACAGGGCGTACCTGGGCCGCAAGGCGATCAGGGGGTAGACGGTCCGTCCGGGGAGCCTGGAC
>DATMWM010000204.1:0-13138 GCA_035562535.1 Rhodocyclaceae bacterium
CGCTCGAACAGGTGCAGCGCGTTGCCGCGGCCGTCTGCGAACACCTGGATCTCGATGTGGCGCGGCCGGGTCAGATACTTCTCCACCAGCACCCGGTCGTCACCGAAGGCGGAGGCGGCCTCGCGCCGGCAGGAGGCGAGCGCGGCCTCGAAATCCTCGGCCCGTTCGACGATGCGCATGCCCTTGCCGCCACCACCGGCCGAGGCCTTGATCAGCACCGGGTAGCCGATGCGAAGCGCCTGCTGCGCGAGGAAGCCGGCATCCTGCTGCTCGCCGTGGTAGCCGGGCACCAGCGGCACGCCGGCGGTTTCCATCAGCCGCTTGGCTTCGGACTTCGAGCCCATGGCGCGGATCGCCGCCGCCGGCGGGCCGACGAAGGCGATGCCGGCCCCGGCGCAGGCCCGGGCGAACGCCTCGTTCTCGGAGAGGAAGCCGTAGCCGGGATGGATCGCCTGGGCGCCGCTGCGCCGGGCCGCCTCGAGGATGGCCTCGATGCGCAGGTAGGACTCGCGCGCCGGCGCCGGGCCGATCGCCACCGCTTCGTCGGCCAGGCGCACGTGCCGCGCGCCGGCGTCGGCCTCGGAATACACCGCGACGCTGGCGATGCCGAGCCGCCGGCAGGTGCGGATCACCCGGCAGGCGATCTCGCCGCGGTTGGCGATCAGGATCTTCGAGAACATGCGTGGTCTGCGCCGGACGCCCGTTCAGTCCTCGTGCGTCCAGGCGGGCTTGCGCTTCTCGAGGAAGGCGGCGACGCCCTCGCGGCCCTCCTCGCTGGCGCGCACCCGGCTGATGCGCTGGGCGGTCGCCTCGATCACGTCCTCGTCGATCTGGCGGTCGGCGACCAGGCGGATCAGTTCCTTGCACTCGCCCTGCGCGTGCGGCCCGCCGGCCAGCAGCGCCTCGACCAGTTCGCCCACCGCGTCGTCGAGTTCCTCCTCGCCCGGCACGATCTCGTGCAGCAGGCCGATGCGGTAGGCCTCGGAGGCGGAGAAGCGCTCGCCGGTGAGCATGTAGCGCCGGGCGCGCCGCGACCCCACGGCGGCGATCACGTAGGGGCTGATCACCGCGGGAATCAGGCCCAGCCGGACCTCGCTCAGCGAGAAATGCGCGTCGAAGGTCGCGACCGCGATGTCGCAGGCCGCCACCAGCCCGACCCCGCCGCCGTAGGCCGGACCCTGCACGCGTGCGATGGTCGGCTTGTTCAGCTCGTTGAGTATCCGCAGCATGCCCGCCAGCGCCACCGCGTCCTGGTAGTTCTCGTCCTCGGAGTACTCGGCGGCGCGCTGCATCCAGGTGAGGTCCGCCCCGGCGCAGAAGCTGCGTCCGGTGCTGGAGAGCACCACCACCCGCACCTCCGGGTCGGCCTCCATGTCCTGCAGCGCGTCGGCCAGCTGGGCGATCAGCTCCTCGTCGAAGGCGTTGTGCCGCTCCGGCCGGTTCAGCGTGATGATGCCGATGCCCGAATCGACTTCCGTGAGTACCGTTTCTGCCATCTTCCCCCCTGAGAAAACCGCTTTGCATCCGGGCCGGCCGCCGGCCTGGCGCGCTTGCTACATCCTGAACACCCCGAAGGCGGTGCGCTCGACCGGGGCGTTCAGCGCCGCCGACAACCCGAGCGCCAGCGCCCTGCGGGTCTGGGCCGGGTCGATCACGCCGTCGTCCCACAACCGCGCCGTGGCGTAGTAGGGATGGCCCTGGGTCTCGTACTGGCTGCGGATCGGCGCCTTGAACGCCTCCTCCTCTTCCGGGCTCCAGGCCTTGCCCTGCGCCTCCAGGCCGTCGCGCCTGACCTGGGCGAGCACCGAGGCGGCCTGCTCGCCGCCCATCACCGAGATGCGCGCGTTCGGCCACATCCACAGCAGCCGCGGCGAGTAGGCGCGGCCGCACATGCCGTAGTTGCCCGCGCCGAAGGACCCGCCGATCAGCACGGTGAATTTCGGCACCGCCGCGCAGGCCACCGCGGTGACCATCTTCGCGCCGTCGCGCGCGATGCCGCCGTTCTCGTACTTGCGGCCGACCATGAAGCCGGTGATGTTCTGCAGGAACACCAGCGGGATGCCGCGCTGGGCGCACAGCTCCACGAAGTGCGCGCCCTTGAGCGCCGACTCGGAGAACAGGATGCCGTTGTTCGCCACGATGCCGACCGGGTAGCCCTGGACGTGGGCGAAGCCGGCGACCAGCGTGGTGCCGTAGCGCGCCTTGAATTCGTCCAGGCGCGAGCCGTCGGCGATGCGCGCGATCACCTCGCGCACGTCGTAGGGCTTGCGCGTGTCCGCCGGGATGACGCCGTAGAGTTCCTCGGGATCGTAGAGCGGCTCCTCCGGCGCGGCCAGGTCGGGGCCAGCGGGCTTGCGCCGGTTGAGATGCCCGACGATCCGCCGCGCCAGGTACAGGGCGTGGGTGTCGCTCTCGGCGAAGTGGTCGGCCACGCCCGAGACGCGCGTATGCACGTCCGCCCCGCCCAGGTCCTCGGCGCTCACCACCTCGCCGGTGGCCGCCTTCACCAGCGGCGGGCCGCCGAGGAAGATCGTGCCCTGGTCGCGCACGATCACGGTCTCGTCGGACATGGCCGGCACGTAGGCGCCGCCGGCGGTGCACGAGCCCATCACCACCGCGATCTGCGGGATGCCGATCGCCGACAGGGTGGCCTGGTTGTAGAAGATGCGGCCGAAGTGCTCGCGGTCGGGGAACACCTCGTCCTGCGCCGGCAGGAAGGCGCCGCCGGAGTCCACCAGGTAGATGCAGGGCAGCCGGTTCTCGCGCGCGATCTCCTGGGCGCGCAGGTGCTTCTTCACCGTCACCGGGTAGTAGGTGCCGCCCTTCACCGTGGCGTCGTTGGCGACGATCACGCACTCCTGTCCGGCCACCCGGCCGATGCCGGTGACGATGCCGGCGCTGGCGATGTCGCCGCCGTACATGCCCCAGGCCGCCAGTTGCGACAGTTCCAGGAAGGGCGCGCCCGGATCGAGCAGCCCGTCCACCCGGTCGCGCACCAGCCGCTTGCCGCGCGCCAGGTGCTTCTGCCGCGCCTCCTCCGAGCCGCCGCGCGCGACCTGCGCCACCTTCCCGCGCAGGTCCTCGACCAACGCGCGCAGGGCGGCGGCGTTCGCGCGGAATTCGGCGCCGCGGGTGTCGATGGCCGACTTGATCGCGGTCACGCTTTCAGAATCCGCCGGTTTCCAGCCACTTGTCGATCTGGGGCAGCCGATCCACGCCCCAGAAGGGTTCGCCGTCGACGAACACGAAGGGCGAGCCGAACACGCCGCGGGCGATCGCGGCGTCGTTCGCGGCGCGCAACCGGTCCTTGATCGCGGGGTCGGCCACGGCCGCGGCGAGCGCCGCCTTGTCCAGGCCGAGCGAGTCGGCGATCACCAGCAGCCGCGCCGTGTCCGAGATGTCGATGTCCTCGGCGAAGCAGGCGCGGTAGAGGGCGTGGGCTAAGTCGCGCGCCCTGGCCGGGTCGCGGTCCTGCAGCCAGAGGAAGGCGCGCGCGGCGTTCTGCGTGGCCAGCGGGAACCGGGTCGGCATGCGGAACGGGATGCCCAGGAAGCGCGCCGAGCGGGCGAAGTCGCGCTTCGAGTAGTCGCCCTTGAGCGGGATCTCGGTCAGCGGCGCGCTGCCGGTCTGGCGGAACACCGCGCCGAGCAGGATCGGATGCCAGGCGACCCGCCGCCCGTGCCGCGCCGCCAGGTCGTCGATCAGCTCGGACGCGAGGTAGCCGTAGGGCGAGGAGAAGTCGAAGTAGAAGTCGAGCGGCGCGTCCATGGTCGGGTCCGGATGGCGGATTCAGCCCTCGGCGGCGAGCGTCCGGCCGATCACCAGGCGCTGGATGTCGCTCGCGCCCTCGTAGATCTGGGTCACCCGCACGTCGCGGTAGATGCGCTCCACCGGGAAGTCCGCGACATAGCCGTAGCCGCCGTGGATCTGGATCGCGTCCGAGCACACCGACTCCGCCATCTCCGAGGCGAACAGCTTGGCCATCGAGGCTTCCTTCAGGCAGGGCCGGCCGGCGTCGCGCAGCGCGGCGGCGTGCAGCACGAGCTGGCGCGCGGCCTCGATGCGCGTGGCCATGTCGGCGAGACGGAAATTCACCGCCTGGTGCTCGATGATCGGCTGGCCGAAGGATTCGCGCTCGCGGGCGTAGGCGAGCGCCGCCTCGAAGGCGGCCCGCGCCATGCCGACCGACTGGGCGGCGATGCCGATGCGCCCCGCTTCGAGGTTCGACAGCGCGATGCGGTAGCCCTCGCCCTCGCGGCCGAGCAGGTTCTCCTCGGGCACGCGGCAGTCCTCGAAGACGATCTGCGCGGTGTCCGAGGCGTGCTGGCCCATCTTGTCCTCGACGCGGGCGACCAGGTAGCCGGGCGTGTCGGTGGGCACCAGGAAGCAGGAGATGCCGCGCTTGCCCGCCTCCCGGTCGGTGACCGCGAAAACCACCGCGAGCTGGGCGTTGGCGCCGGAGGTGATGAACTGCTTGACCCCGTCGATCACCCACTCGCCGCCGGCGCGGCGGGCGCGGGTGCGGATGGCGGCGGCGTCCGAGCCGGTGTGCGGCTCGGTCAGGCAGAAGCAGCCGAGCTGCTCGCCCCTGGCGAGCGGCACGAGGAAGCGCCGTTTCTGTTCGTCCGTGCCGTAGGCCAGGATCGGGCCGCAGACCACCGAGTTCTGCACCGAGACGATGGTCGAGGTGGCGCCGTCGCCGGCGGCGATCTCCTCCAGGGCGACGGCGAGCGACACATAGTCCATGCCCGCCCCGCCCCAGCGCTCGGGCACCGCCATGCCGAAGGCCCCGAGCCCGGCGAGCGCGCGCAGCGCCTCGCGCGGGAAGGTGGCGTTGCGGTCCCACTCGGCGGCGCGGGGCGCGAGCTGCTCCCGGGCGAAGTCGCGCATCGCCTCGCGCACCATCGCCTGTTCCTCGCTGAGGATCACCCGGCCTTCCCCTTCAATCCACGAACTCGGCGCGGACCACGCGCCATTCCTGGGCGCCGAAGTCGGTGCGCGAGCAGCCGAGTCTCTCCGGCTCGCCCCCGGGCCGCAGGTCGGAGCGCGAGCGGTCGCCCGTGGGCACGCCCATGTGCCAGCGTTCCAGCCAGCAGCGCATCCGGCGGGACGGATGGCCGCTCACCACGAGCACCATCTTCCCGTCCCGCATCATGCAGTTCGCGTCCTCTTCCTGAACGAACCGGACGAAGGCGGCCGGTTCCCCGGTCTGGGCGAGCGCCGCGCCGGCCCAGCAGGCCAGCGCCCAGGGCGCCAGCGCACGCCAGGCGGATCGCCGCGGGTCCGCAGATCGGCCCATCGCTACATCGAGAAGTAGGCCTCGCCCCGGACGATCTTGCCCTCCGGGTTGAACTCGAGCACCTGCGCGGCCAGCCGGCGGTTGATCAGGCGGAAGACGACGATGATGCTGCTCACGCCGATGAGCACGTCGACCAGGTCGAAGCGCAGGCCCGGCGCGCGCACCAGCATGTTGCCCCAGTACTCGCCGACCGCCTCGCGGCCCTTCACCGTGCCGGTGGGGCCGGCGCCGACGTCGCTCACCAGCGGCGAGCTCATCTCGAATTCCTCGGCGCAATAGGTCATCAGCTTGGTGACGTCGTGCGTGTTCCATGCGGCGACCCATTCCTGGGCGAACTTGCGGGCTTGCTCCGGACTCATGGGGGCTTCTCCCTTCTGTCAGATCAATTCGATGCCGATGGCGGTGGCCTCGCCGCCGCCGATGCACAGCGAGGCGACGCCGCGCTTCAGGCCGTGCCGGCGCAGCGCGCCGAGCAGCGTCACCACGATTCGCGCGCCGCTGGCGCCGATCGGATGGCCGAGCGCGCAGGCGCCGCCGTGGATATTCACCTTCTCGTGCGGCAGGTCGAGTTCCTTCATCGCCGCCATCGCCACCACCGCGAAGGCTTCGTTGATCTCGAACAGGTCGACATCCCGGGCCTGCCAGCCGAGCCGGTCCATCAGCTTCTGCATCGCGCCGACCGGGGCGGTGGTGAACCAGGCCGGGTCCTGCGCATGGGTGGCGTGGCCGAGGATCACCGCGACCGGCGCCATCCCCATGCGCTCGGCGGTCGAACGGCGCATCAGCACCAGGGCGGCGGCGCCATCGGAAATGGAACTGGAATTCGCGGCGGTCACCGTGCCGTCCTTGCGGAAGGCCGGCTTGAGCGAGGGGATCTTGTCCGGGTCGGCGGCGAAGGGTTGCTCGTCCCGCCCGACCACCCGCTCGCCCTTCTTGCCGGGCACGGTGACCGGGGCGATCTCCCACTCGAACCCCCCATCGAGATTGGCTGCCCGGGCGCGGGTCAGCGAGGCCACCGCGTAGCGGTCCTGCGCCTCGCGAGTGAAGCCGAAGTGCCCGGCGCAATCCTCGGCGAAGGTGCCCATCAGGCGGCCGCGGTTGGCCGCCGAGTAGGCATCCTCCAGGCCGTCCAGGAACATGTGATCGAGCACGCTGCCGTGGCCCAGCCGGTAGCCGGCGCGCGCCTTGGGCAGCAGGTATGGCGCGTTGGTCATCGACTCCATGCCGCCGGCGACCATGATTCGGTTGGTCCCGGCCAGAAGCAGGTCGTGCGCGAGCATCGTGGCCTTCATGGCCGAGCCGCACACCTTGTGGATGGTCGTGCAGCCCGCGGAAAGCGGCAGCCCGGCACGCAGGCTGGCCTGGCGCGCCGGCGCCTGGCCGAGCCCGGCCTGAAGCACGCAGCCGAACAGGACTTCCTCGACGTCCTCCGGATTGACGCCCGAGCGCTCCACGGCGGCGCGAATCGCCGCCGCGCCGAGTTCCGGCGCCGCCAGCGAGGCGAAGTCGCCGGCGAAGCCGCCGATCGGGGTACGGGCGGCCGAGACGATTACGACCGGATCATCCATTCCGCTCTCCAGTCACGCGGCTTCGGGATGGCGCAAGATGCGCGGGCCTACATGGTATCCGCGAACAGCTCGCGGCCGATCAACCAGCGGCGGATTTCGGACGTGCCTGCGCCAATTTGGCTTCGGCCGGCGCTGCGCGCCTTAACGTTCGCTGCGCTCACGTTAGCCTGCGCCGAATAGGGGCGGGCTGTCGTCACATCGTGTCCGCGAACAGCTCGCGGCCGATCAGCCATCTGCGGATCTCCGAGGTGCCCGCCCCTATTTCATAAAGCTTGGCGTCCCGCCACAGCCGGCCGGTGGGGTATTCGTTGATGTAGCCGTTGCCGCCCAGGCACTGGATCGCCTCGCCGGCCATCCAGGTCGCTTTCTCGGCGGCGTAGAGGATGGCGCCGGCGGCGTCCTTGCGCAACTGCCGCGGATGGTCGCCGCGGTCGCAGGCGCGCGCCACGGCGTAGACGTAGGCCCGCGCGGCGTTGAATGTCGTGTACATGTCGGCAAGCTTGCCCTGCATGAGCTGGAACTCGCCGATCGCCTGGCCGAACTGCCTGCGCTCGTGCAGGTAGGGGATCACGGTGTCCAGGCAGGCCGCCATGATGCCGAGCGGCCCGGCGGAGAGCACCGCGCGCTCGTAGTCCAGCCCGGACATCAGCACCTTCGCGCCCTCGCCGATCCCGCCAAGCACGTTTTCCGCCGGCACCTCGCAGTCCTGGAACACCAGCTCGCAGGTGTTCGAGCCGCGCATGCCGAGCTTGTCCAGCTTCTGGGCGGTGGAGAAGCCTGGAAAGCCCTTCTCGACGACGAAGGCGGTGATGCCCTTCGAGCCGGCGCCCGGGTCGGTCTTGGCATAGACCACCAGAGTGTCCGCGTCCGGGCCGTTGGTGATCCACATCTTGTTGCCGTACAGGACGTAGTGGTCGCCCTTGAGGTCGGCGCGCAGGCGCATCGACATCACGTCCGACCCGGAGCCCGGCTCGGACATGGCGAGCGCGCCGACTTGCTCGCCGGAGACCAGCCCGGGCAGGTAGCGTGCCTTCTGCGCCGGGCTGCCGTTGCGCCGGATCTGGTTCACGCACAGGTTCGAGTGGGCGCCGTAGGACAGCCCGACCGAGGCCGAGGCGCGCGAAATCTCCTCCATCGCCACCACGTGGGCGAGGTAGCCCATGGCGGTGCCGCCGAATTCCTCCTCCACGGTCACGCCGAGCAGGCCGAGTTCGCCGAGCCTGCGCCACAGGTCGGCGGGGAACAGGTTGTCGCGGTCGATCGCGGCGGCGCGCGGCGCGATCTCCTTCGCCGCGAAGGCCCGGACCGTGTCCCGCAGCATGTCGATCTCCTCGCCGAGGCCGAAGTTCAGGGTCGGGTAGATCACTCGGATTCCTCCGTGGTCTGGGTGGGGCGCTCGGCGGCTCGGGAAGGGTTCGCGGCTCAGGGCTCGTCGGCCCGGCCGTGCATGGTCATCAGCGTCTGCTGCATGCTGGCGCAATGGCTCTCGCGCCCGCCCTTGAACACATACACCTCGGCGCGCGAGATCACCAGGTTGCGGCCGGCCCGCAGCACATGGCCGTCGGCGACCAGCAGCTCGCCGTCGCCGGGCGCCAGCAGGTTCATCTTGTACTCGACGGTGAGCACCGAGGCGTCGCCGGGCATCAGGGTGTAGGCCGCATAGCCGCCGGCGGAATCGGCGATCATGCCGATCACGCCGCCGTGGAAGAAACCGTGCTGCTGCGAGAGTTCCTCGCGGTAGGGCAGGCGGATCTCGCAGCGGCCGGGCGCCACCGTGCCGAGTTCGGCGCCGATGAAGCGCATGAGCTGCTGGCGTGCGAAGCTCGCGCGCACGCGCTGCTCGAAATCCGGGTCGCGCGCCTCGAAATGGCGCGTCGTGCGACTCAACTCTGATCCTCCTCGTCGTTCTTGCGCCGCCGCGGCGGTCAATTCTTGTTGAGGTTGACGTGCACGTCAACCGACGGCCCCCTCCAGGCCGGCCTGCGCCGCGGCGCCCCGCCCTCGTCCCCGGTCCCGGCCGGTCCTTCCAGAAGGGCGCGGCATTGCCGCTCGAACTCGCTGATCTCGGAGAGCACCGCCTCGATGTCCTCGCGCTGCTGCTCCAGGGCGGCCCTGCGCCTGGAAAGCGCGGCGAGGAACTGCTGCAGCTGCACCGACTCGTCCGGGGCGGTGTCGTAGAGCTCGATCAGTTCCCGGATCTCGGCCAGGCTCAGGCCCAGCCGCTTGCCGCGCAGGGCGAGTTTCAGACGGGTGCGTTCTCGCCTGCCGTAGACCCGCGCCTGGCCGGCGCGCGCCGGGGCGAGCAGGCCCTGGTCCTCGTAGTAGCGGATGGTTCGCGTGGTGATGCCGAACTCGCGGGCGAGCTCGGTGATGCCGAAACTCCGGTCGGCCGACTCGTTCGACATGGGGCAGCGCCGCTCAGTTAGAATGTTCGGTCTTGTAAGCGCCATCGCGGGACTGATCGCGCGGCAGAGTTAAGCAGATTTCCCTGGACTAGGCAACGCGACGCCGGAACCATGAGCAGTCCCGCAGCTACCCTCCACTACCCGATCGAGCACGCGCCGGCGGCCGGCTCCACGGTCGAGGTCGCGCCGGGGGTGCGCTGGCTGCGCATGCCGCTGCCCTTCGCGCTGGATCACATCAACCTGTGGCTGATCGAGGACGGCGAGGGCTGGACCGCGGTGGATTCGGGCATCGACCGCGAGGAGGTCCGCCAGCACTGGGAGACGATCTTCGGCCACCATCTGGACGGCAGGCCGATCCGCCGGCTGGTGGTCACGCACTTCCACCCGGACCACCTCGGCCTGGCGCACTGGCTTTGCGCAAGCCTGGACATCCCGGTATTCATGACCCAGGGCGAGTACCTCACCGCCTGGGCCGTCTCGGAGGACATCGGCAGCTACAGCGGCGCGACCATGCGCGAGCTGTTCCGCCGCCACGGCCTGGCCGAGGACCGGATCGAGGCGCTGGAGCGCCGCGGCAACGCCTACAAGCGCGGCGTGCCGGCGCTGCCCGCCCGCTACGAGCGGCTGATCGACGGCGACGAATTGGCGATCGGCGGACGAAGCTGGCGGGTGATGGTCGGCTACGGCCACGCGCCCGAGCACGCGGCGCTTTACTGCGCCTCGCTCGGCGTGCTGATCTCGGGCGACATGGTGCTGCCGCGGATCTCGACCAACGTGAATGTCAGCACCGCCAGCCCGGGCGGCGATTCCCTCGGGCTGTTCCTCGCCTCGCTGCGCCGCTACGCCGGCCTGCCCGAGGACACCCTGGTGCTGCCCTCCCACGGCCGGCCCTTCCGCGGACTGCAGGCTCGGGTGGAGCAGCTCGCGGCCCACCACGCGGAGCGCTGCGACGCGCTGCTGGCAGCCTGCGGCGAGCCGCTGAGCGCCTGGGAGCTGGTACCCACGCTGTTCCCGCGCGAGCTGGACACTCACCAGGTCATGTTTGCCATGGGCGAGGCGATCGCCCATCTGAACCACCTCGAACACGGCCAGAGAATCCGGCGCGTGGGCGAGGATGATGTCATCCGTTACGTCAGGATCCATTAGAACCCATCTTCAAAGGAGTGGATGAACATGGCTGCACCAGCGCCTGAAGCGGCGAAACCCGAACTGCCCGATCCGAAGGAAGTCGCCAAGTCCTATGCCGAGGTCGCCAGCCGCGCCTCGAAGCTGATCAGCGAGCACGTGCAGCGCCAGGTCAAGCGCGGCATCAAGGCGCCGCAGGACGAGCTGGGCATCGCCCAGGCCTTCATGGACATGATGGCCAAGCTGCTGGCCAATCCCTACCAATTGGCGCAGGCGCAGATGAACCTGGTGTGGGACTACTTCTCCCTGTGGCAGCACTCGATGCTGCGCTTCATGGGCATGCAGGCCCCGCCGATCGCGCAGCCGGCCAAGGGCGACAACCGCTTCAAGGACGAACAGTGGGAGGAGCACTTCCTGTTCGACTTCATCAAGCAGTCCTACCTGATCTCGGCCCGCCACATCCACGACGTGGTGAGCAACGTCAAGGGCCTGGACGAGAACACCCAGAAGAAGGTGAATTTCTTCACCCGCCAGTACATCGACGCGCTCTCGCCGTCGAACTTCGCCCTGACCAATCCCGAGGTGTTCCGCGAGACGGTCAAGAGCCACGGCCAGAACCTGATCAAGGGCTTCAACAACCTGCTGCGCGACATGGAGGACGGCGACGGCCAGTTGCGCATCAAGATGACCGACACCACGGCCTTCGAGATGGGCAGGAACGTTGCCACCACGCCGGGCAAGGTCGTCTTCCAGAACGACCTGTTCCAGCTGCTGCAGTTCACGCCGACCACCAAGGAGGTATTCAAGCGGCCGCTGCTGATCTTCCCGCCCTGGATCAACAAGTACTACATCCTCGACCTGCGCGAGAAAAACTCCTACATCAAGTGGGCCACCGACCAGGGCCACTCGGTGTTCGTCATGTCCTGGGTCAATCCGGACGAGAAGCTGGCGCAGAAGGACTTTGCCGACTACCTCACCGAGGGCGCGCTGACCGCAGTCGAGAAGGTCTGCGAGCAGACCGGCGAGGATTCCGTGAACGGCGTCGGCTACTGCCTGGGCGGCACCCTGCTCGCCACCACCATGGCCTACATGGCGGCCAGGAAGGACAAGCGGCTCGCCTCCGGAACCTTCTTCACCACCATGCTCGACTTCTCCCAGCCTGGCGAACTGGGCGTGTTCATCGACGACAAGGCGGTGGGCGGGCTGGAGAAGAAGATGTTCGAGCGCGGCTACCTGGAAGGCTCGGAGATGGCCGGGACCTTCAACATGCTGCGCGCCAACGACCTGATCTGGTCGTTCGTGGTGAACAACTATCTGATGGGCAAGGACCCGTTCCCGTTCGACCTGCTGTTCTGGAACTCGGACTCCACGCGCATGCCGGCGAAGATGCACAGCTTCTACCTGCGCAACATGTACATGAAGAACCTGCTCAAGGAGCCGGGCGGCGTCGAACTGGCCGGCGTGCCGGTCGACCTGCGCAAGATCAAGATGCCGGCGTATTTCGTGTCCACCATCGAGGACCACATCGCCCCCTGGAAGAGCACCTACCTGGGCGCCCAGCTCTTCTCCGGACCGACCCGCTTCGTGCTTGGCGGCTCCGGCCACATCGCCGGCATCGTCAACCCGCCGGTGGCCAACAAGTACGGCTACTGGCTGAACCCGGCTGCGGGCCTGCCCAAGAGCGCGGACGAGTGGTTCGCCGGCGCCGCGCAGAACCCGGGCTCGTGGTGGAACGACTGGCTGCAGTGGGTCACCCAGCAGAACGGCGACGAGAAGGTGCCGGCCCGCGACCCGGGCAAGGGCAGGCTCAAGGCCATCGAGGACGCGCCCGGCTCCTACGCCAAGTTCCGCCTGGACGCGCAGAAGAGGAAATAGCCCTTCCGCCGCGACAACGACAGGGGGCGTTCGCGCCCCCTTTCTTTTCCCGGACCGGGCCGAGGGCCGGTGGAACGAAGCGTCAACGCTGGTCCGCTCCCGGCGCTGCAGGCGGCGACGTGGGGGTGCATTCGCCGGACCGGGAGACCGGAGCAGTCGCCGCCGATCCAGCCATGACCGCGTCCGTCTGGCAGCCTTGCGCAGACGCAGCCGGGCGCATCGGATGCCGCTATCCGTTCGGCGCGTCGCGCAGTTCGCGCCGCAGGATCTTGCCGATCGGCGTCTTCGCCAGGGTGTCGCGAAACTCGACGTGGCGCGGCAGCTTGTAGCCGGTGAGCTGGCTCCGGCAGTGCTCGATCACGGCTTCTTTCGTCAGGTTCGGGTCCTTCTTCACGATTACCACCTTCACCGCCTCGCCCGATCGTTCGTCCGGCACGCCGACCACCCCGCACTCGAGCACCCCCGGATGCGTCGCAACCACGCTCTCGATCTCGTTCGGATAGACGTTGAATCCGGACACCAGGATCACGTCCTTCTTGCGGTCGGTGATCGTGAAACGGCCCCCGGCATCCATGTGGCCGACGTCACCGGTCTTCAGCCAGTCGCCCTGCATCACCTTGGCTGTTTCCGCGGGATTGTTCCAGTAGCCCTTCATCACCTGCGGGCCGCGGACACAGATCTCGCCGGTGTGCTTTTCGATGTAGCCTTCGCCGGTCCAAACCGGCAATTCGTTGAAGCTGTCGTCGCGGATTGACACCTCGGTTGAAGGGTAGGGAATGCCGATGGTGCCGTTCCAAGGCGTACCCAGTGGATTGGCGCAAGCGACGGGCGAGGCCTCAGTGAGGCCGTAACCTTCGGTAATGTAA
>DATMWM010000205.1:0-3652 GCA_035562535.1 Rhodocyclaceae bacterium
CTGCACGATGCGGTGGGCGCGGTCCCAGTCGTCGGCGAGCGCCGCATCCACAGCGGCGCGAAGCATCCCGGTCATGGATGATCGTTTGCGGCACGGATTCCTGCGGGAGCCCGTGCCGGCCACACTGGCGCCTCAGCGCCGCCGAATTGCTTGCGCGGGCTTCTTCTTGTGCGCCGACTTGCCGCCGGCGGCAACCGTGAGGTCGTCGTCGGTGATCTTGCCGTGGGCATACAGGCTCATCAGGATCCGCACCGGCGTCGGCAGGCTGCGACCGCTTTCATAGCGGCTTCCGCCGCTCTGGGTGACGCCGAAGCGGCGCCAGAAGTCGTGCTGATTCTCTCCGAGTGCCCGTCGGTAGTTGGCAATATTCTTGAGATCAAGCGTGCGTAACTTGGGCTTGCGGGGGGTCTGCGGGGCATCCATCACTTCTCCTTGTCGACAGGGTTGCATTCCGGGCGACTACGCTCGTCGCATTATTATAGTGCTCAGAGTGCTTTAGGTGCCGGGAGTTTCCGGCCGGCTGCAGCGAAAGTGCGCATGCCTTGACTTCGGCCCGTCCGTTGCGAGACGCTGTAGCGGTGCGTTCCGGTTCGCCAGGACGGCGGCCAGGCGCTCGTGCTGCGGCCGGCGCGGGCTGGCGTATGACTTCTGGAGGATTTACATTCGGGGGACGATGTCCTTCAATTGAGGATGTCACCGGCCTTGAGCCGCGACCGGGTGCAGGGTGGTGCCGGTGCCCGCAGGCTGCGGGCGCCCCGCGCTGAAGAGCGGTCGCAGGCGGTCACGGGAAGGTCCGCGCCGGCCGCATGCCCGGACTCACCGGGGTAAGAATAAGGAGAGACAATGAACAATAGCCTGCCGCGGCAGAGTGCCTGTGCCACCGAATGTTCCCCGCTCGATGCCTTCATCGGCGAGAGTGCGGCCATGCGCAGTCTGCGGGCAAGCCTGGAGCGGATCGCGCGCTCCGACTGCAATGTCCTCATTACCGGAGAAACCGGCACCGGCAAGGAATGCGTGGCCTGGGGCATCCATCGCCTCAGCCGGCGCGCCGCGGCGCGCATGGTGTGCATCAACTGCGCTGCGCTGCCCGACGCGCTGCTGGAGAGCGAACTGTTCGGCCACGTCAAGGGCGCATTCACCGGTGCCTCGGCGAACTACTGCGGCAAGATCATGCTCGCCGGCGGCGGCACCCTGTTCCTGGACGAGATCGGAGACATGAGCCCGGCGTCCCAGGCCAAGATTCTGCGCGTCATCGAAACCCGCGAGGTGTTTCCGGTGGGAGCGACGCGCAGCACGCAGGTGGATCTGCGTGTGATCGCCGCCACCCACCACGGCCTCGAACACGAGGTGCAGGAGAGTCGCTTTCGCGCCGACCTGTTCTACCGGCTCAACGTCGCGCGCGTGGACCTTCCGCCGCTGCGCGAACGGCGCGAGGACATTCCGCTGCTGCTGGCGCATTTCGCCCGTGAGTTGCAGCCGCCGGAGGCGCGGCGGCCGCTGCGTCTCGCGCCCCAGGCGATGGCGGCGCTGACGGCCTACGACTGGCCAGGCAACTGCCGCGAGCTGCGCAATTTCGTCGAGGTGGCATACATCCATGCCACGGAGGGATTCGTCGCCGTGAGCGATCTTCCCGACGTCATCAGCGGCGCCGGTGCCGGCGCGCCGTCGGACGCGGAGCGCACGCGCATCGTCTCCGCACTGGTGCAATGCGAATGGAACCGCAGCGAGGCGGCGCGCCATCTGCGCTGGTCGCGCATGACCCTCTACCGCAAGATGAAACGCTACGCGATCACCCCGGTGCCGCCATCCGCCGCGCGGCGCGGCTAGCCGCTTTCTCCCCGCTTCCCCCAGTTTCCGGCGCACCAACCTCCGCGTCGCCCGCCGCGCCGGCGCGCCGTCTGCATCCGCCGCTGTAACACACGTGCGCCGCGTCACCGCCTGCGGTGACAATCCATTTCGAGGCGCCAAGTCCGCGCCGCGAAAGGAAATGGGCACGGCGGGGCCGGTCTGCGGTGTAACAGGCCGGCGTTACATCGGGACCCGGCGCGGGATGCGCGTCCGACGCCCGGGAACGCACGCAAGCCCAGGCCGGCACAGCGTTTTTCCCGTTCCGACTGAAGACGGGCGGAGTCTGGCCCGCAGCTTGCGTTATGCCCAGGGTCGAGACAGTTCCGCTCCTTCCCCAACGGTCGTGGAGCCCAGCAGCATGTCGAACCCCGAGCCGCCGGACGAGGCGGCGCGCTATGCCAATCACTTCGCGATCGGCTACAACCTGCACGAGATCGTGATGGATTTCGGCCAGAGCTACGCCGGCGATCCGACGGTGCGGCTGCATACCCGGCTGGTGACGGCTCCGGCCTATGCGCGCGACTTCAGCGAGATGCTGCGCGGCGTGCTGGACGACTACGAGCGCAGCTTCGGGCCGATCGGTCCGGGCGCGGCCAACGACAGCCAATGAACAATGGCCAGCCACTTTGCCATCTCCTCGGTCGGCGAATCGCTCATGACGCGGCTGCGCAACGCCTATCCGGCGGCGCTGCGCACGCGCTTTCCCTGTTCCTTCCAGGTGCTGTCGACGCAGCAGCTTTCCGAGCGCAACGTGCTGCGGCCGACGACGCTGGCCCTGTTCCTGTACCGGGTCACGGTCAACGAACACCTGCGCGGCGCGCGCCGCAGCGCCGATCCGAACGACGAGGCCATCCCGCTGGCGCTGGACCTGCACTGGATGCTGTGCGTGGTGGCGGACAGCGCGACGGCGGAACATACCATCCTGGCCTGGGCGATGAAGGAGCTGCATGCCAATCCGGTGCTCGATGCCTCTTCCCTTACGCCGGAGGGGGGATGGTCGCCGGGCGAAGTGGTGCAGCTCATACCGGCGGAGCTTTCCAACGAGGACCTGATGCGCATCTGGGACGCCGTCACGCCGCCCTATCACCTGAGCGTGTCCTATGTCACCCGTGTCGTGCGCATCGAACTGGAGCCGCTGCACGGCCGTCCGGTGGTGGCGACGCGTCTCGCCGTCCAGGACCAGGTGCCATGATCGTCGAGCGCATCGATCGGCGCGTCCTGGCGGCGGTGCGCTTCGCCGACGCCGCCAGCGGCATGGCCGTGACACAGCCGCTGAGCGTGAGCGCGCCGCGCTCGCGCTGGCTGCGCAACCGTTCGGGACTGTACGTGCTGGCCGAACTGGACAGCCTCGTCGCCCTGGCGGACGCCTTCGCGCATCCGGCGCCGCAGGACACGCCGGCCCCCGTGGACCTGGAGGTCGAGGTGCGCGATGCGGCGGGGCGCTACCTCGACCGCCGCTTCACGCTGCGGGTGCCGCGCCCGGCAACGGCGCAGGAGCCGCTGCCGGCGGATTCCCTGTTCCAGCCCGTGACCGTGGCCATGTATCCGGCGCCCGCATCCGCCGTCGGCTACAACTGGGCGGTGCTGCGGGTATCGGTGGTGCGCAGTGCCGACCCGGGCCAGGGCATCGGCGGCGTGGTACTGCGCGTGGTGGCGAGCGCGGACCAGCGACAACTCGCGGTGGGCGTGAGCGACGCCCGCGGCGAAGCCCTGGTGGCGGTGCCCGGCGTGCCCATCACGACTTGGGGCGGCAACGGCGGACAGGTAACGGCGACCGAGATCGGCGTCACGGTCGAGGCCGTCC
>DATMWM010000206.1:0-4166 GCA_035562535.1 Rhodocyclaceae bacterium
GTGGCCTACTGGGTCGGGCTGGTCGAGCACATCCTCGCCCCCGCCTGAGCGGCTCGCCGCTACAGCCTGAGCACGCCCCCCGCGCAGGTGCCCGCCTGCTCGACCCGCGCCAGCGTGGGCAGCAGGTTCAGGCCGGTGTCCAGTTTCAGCCGGCGCGCCGCCGCCTTGAGTTCGCCCAGCGGGATCTCGACCGGCGCGCCGACGGCCGCGAAGCAGATCGCGTTGCCCGCGTCGCAGGACGGGAAGACCAGGGCGCGGCCGTCGAAGGCCGCGCGGATGCGCTCCACGCTGGCGCGGAAGCCGCGCGAGCGTCCGAACAGGTTCACCGCCATGATTCCGTCATCGTCGAGCCGCGCGCGGCAGGCCTGGTAGAAGGGCAGGGTGTCCAGCGCGCCGGCGCGCGCCGCGGCGTCGAAGCCGTCCACGAGAATCAGGTCGAACGTCGAGGATCCGCCCGGCACGTAGCAGGCGGCATCGTCGATGACGATGCGCAGCCGCTCGTCCGGCTCGGGCAGCCTGAAGTGCTGCCGCGCAGTGGCGAGCACCTGCGGCTCGATCTCGACCACCGTGAGCCGCGCCGCCGGCCGGTGGCGGTAGAGGAACTTGGCCAGCGACCCGGCGCCCAGCCCGACCAGCAGCGCGCGGCGCGGCCACGAGGTGACGTCGCGCAGCAGCAGGCAGGCCATCATCTCCCGGGTGTAGTCCAGCTCCAGCGCCCAGGGCCGGGCGATGCGCATCGCGCCCTGCACCCAGCTCGAGCCGAAGTGCAGATAGCGCACGCCGGCCTCCTCGCTCACCTCGATCGAGTGGCGCGCCATGCGGGGCCCTGATCGGCGGTCGGATCAGGCGGGCGCCGCACCGGGCGGTCCGGGCTCGCCGGGCTCCTCGGGCTCGGCGCCGCGGTGCAGGCCGTCCAGCTTGTCCGCGAGCCGCCGCAGCGCGGCGCGGGTGGCGCCGGCTGCGTCGATCCGCTCGGCCTCGGCGCGGGCTTCGATCTGGCCGGCGAGCGCGCGCAGTTCGTGGGCGAACTCGGCCGGCAATTCGTCGCCGAGCGCGCGGCTCAGGCCGGCGGCGGCGCGGTAGAGCGGGATCAGCGCCGGCTGCCGCTGGCTGCGCACGCGCGCCGCCTCGTCCTCGACCAGTTCGCGCGCCTTGCGCACCGATTTCCGCAGGCCGTGCTCGTGCCAGGCGTAGAGCAGCATCTTGTCCAGGTCGTTGCTCGAAGCCTGGCCCTGCTCGGCGCGCGCGTCCTCGACGCGCAGTTGCCCGGCCTCGATTAGCTGGCGGCAGGCGCGGAAGTAGGCGATGGCGAAGGTCAGCCGCAACAGGCCCTGCTCCGGCACGTCGGCGAGCGAGCGCGGCGGCTCGCGCACCTCGGCGAAGGCGCTGTTCGCCTTCATGGCTTTCACCACCTCGGCGATCTCGCGCTCGAACACCGCCACTCGCCCTCCTGCGTCTGCGAAGCTCGACGCCTCGTCGGCCAGGTGGAGGACGCAGCGAAACACCGGCGACGCCCAGGAATCCGGTCGGGCAATGCCGGCGTGGTCGGCGTCGTCGATCGGCACGCTGGTGCAGCCGGTGATGCCCGGATCCGCGCTGCCCGGCTCGACCGCGATCAGCCCGGCGGTCTTCTGCGCCTCGTGGTAGGAACGTGTCTCCACGCCGTGTTTCGCGGCGTACTCGCGGTACCACTCGCCGGCATCGCGCAGCAGCGCCTCGTTGCTCTGCGGCGCCGGACCCTTCGGGGCGGGCCAGAAGATCTCGCGTATCCACGCCCGGAAGCGCGCGCCCAGAGTCGGCTTCGGCGGCGGCTTCGGCAGGCCGGTCACCGGGAGGGCCGGTTGCGCGCCCGGGACGAGCCTGGGCAGCACCGCGTTCAGAGAAGCGAGACTCGCGGCATCGTGCGGCGTGGCGAGGAAGACGACCGCATAGGTGCGTTCGGCGATATGGCGCCAGCGGGCGCGCGGCGCCATCTTGGCCGCCTGAAGGATCAGCTTCAGGGTCAGGCCGCCCAGGCTGTGACCGACCCATACCACAGGGCGCGTGCCGATGCCGCTGTTGGCGAGCAGGTCGAGCATCTGCGGCAGACGCTCGACGAGCGCATGGCGAAAACCCTCTGCCTGCTTGAGTGCCGCGAGCGGCGCATCGTAGTCCAACGTCCAGATCCGGAACTCGGGCCGCGCCTCGGCCAGCACCGACGGCCAGTGGAAGGGCGGGGGGCCGGGCGGCTCCGGTCTGGGCGGAATGCTCGGCTTCTCCGCGGCGGAAGGCGGCTCCCGGGTCCAGGTCGTCCGCGCATCCAGGCCGAAGCCGTGGACGAACACCACGTCCACCGCGGCCCAGTCCGGCGCGCCGTGGCTTTCGAGTCTGAGCGGTCTTGTCATCGTGTCACCCGTTCCGGGCGGCCCGCTTCGTGGAGCGGGCGGCGCGGCGTCCTCGCCGCCGGGACGGCAGTCGGTCCGGTCCGCGCGCCGGCAATGTTAAGGGATTTCGACCGACCCCGGACCGTCCCGGCCGGGACTGCCTCGGCTCATCGGCCCGGATCTGGCGGACGGCCTGCGGTCAATTCCTCCAGCGCGGCGGCGTAGCGCGGCATCAGATCTTCCGGACGGCGGACGTTCAGGCCGAGGTCGCGTATCAGGCCGTCCTTGAGCCCGTAGATCCAGCCATGGATCGTCAGGGGCTGGCCGCGCGTCCAGGCGTCCTGCACGACCACGGTCTGGCAGACGTTGACCACCTGTTCGAGCACGTTCAGCTCGCACAGCCGGTCGTGCGCCGCTTCGGCCGGCAGGGCGTCGATCGAGGCGCGGTGCTTCACGTGCACGTCCTGCACGTGGCGCAGCCAGAGGTCGACCAGGCCGACGCGCTCGCGCCCCAGCGCCGCCTTCACGCCGCCGCAGCCGTAGTGACCGACCACCATGATGTGCCTGACCTTCAGCACGTCGACGGCGAACTGCACGACCGACAGGCAGTTCAGGTCGGTATGCACCACCACGTTCGCGACGTTGCGGTGTACGAACACCTCGCCGGGGAGCAGGCCGACGATCTGGTTGGCGGGCACCCGCGAGTCGGAGCAGCCGATCCACAGGTACTGCGGCGCCTGCAGCTTCGCGAGCTTCGCGAAGAATTCCGGATCGACCTGGCGCATCTGCTGCGCCCAGGCGCGGTTGAAGTCGAACAGGTGGAACAGGTGTTCGCTCCGGACCTCTTCCTCGGACCAGTTCTCCAGATCCAGCGACAGGAAGATCGTGCCCTCCAGCGGCGTCTGGTAATAGGCCGGCGCCTCGCGGAAGCCGAGTTCGCGATACAGCTTGACCGCGATGCGCATCGCCGGCAGCGTGTCCAGCATCATGCGCCGGTAGCCGATCTGCCTTGCGGCGCGGATTGCCGCCAGCACCAGCGCGCGGCCGGTTCCCTGCCCGCGCAGCCGCGGCTCGACGTAGAGGCGCTTCATCTCGCAGATGCCGTTCGACAGGGGCCGCAGGCCGACGCAGCCGGCGGGTTCGCCGCCGGCATCGGCATAGAAGAGGCGGCCTTGCGGGGCGGCGTACGCTCCGGGCAGGGAGGCCATCTCCTCGTCGAAGCCCTGGAAGCACAGATCCACTCCCAGCCAGGCGGCATAGTTGCGGAAGAACTGGCGGACGTGATCGATCTCGGCCCGGTCGTCCGCGTCAAGCACCCTGAGGTTCAGTCGCATCGTCGCTCCAGGATTGCGGCCATCGTTGCAGCCGCAGGGTATTCTTCAATCCGGATGATCTGGGATGGCTGTCAAACCCGCGGCTCCGGGGTGTTTCACTCGCCCGCGAGCGCGGCCAGAAACGCATCCGGGGTGACGATCGGGCAGGGCAGCCCGACCGTCAGGCTCAGGAGATCCCGATCGCCGGTGACCAGATAGTCTGCACGGCCGGCCAGCGCCAGTTCCAGGAAGGCCATGTCGAACGGGTCGCGGCATACCGGCAGCCTCGGTCTCCTGGCCGGCAGGCGCACCGTCGTGCAGTAGGGCAGGTAGTCGGCCAGCAGTTCCCGCTGCTCCTCGGCGCCCAGTTTGAACTTCGGGTACGCGAGCGCACGCAGCAACTCCTCGGCGGTCGTTCTCGACAGGAGCGGCGCGCAGTGCCCCGCCTGCCAGGCCAGGCGGACGGCCGCGAGCCGGCCCTGTGTGAAGA
>DATMWM010000207.1:0-6519 GCA_035562535.1 Rhodocyclaceae bacterium
GATCCGCGAGGCGCCAGGCCGGACGGTGCGGGTCGAATGGGAGCGCGATGGCGCCAGGCTGTCCGCCGACGTCGTGCCCGCCGAGGCGGAGGAGGGCGGCAAGCGCATCGGCCGCATCGGCGTGGGCGTGCAGGAGGATCCGGCGGCGCGCGAGAGGCTGCTGATCCGGGTGCGCTACGGTCCGGTGGATGCCCTGGGCAAGGCGGTCGCCCAGACCTGGGAAACCGCCACGTTCAGCCTGTCGATCCTGGGCCGGATGCTCACCGGCGAGGTGTCCTGGCGCAACCTGAGCGGGCCGGTGACCATCGCCGACTACGCCGGCCAGTCCGCGAAGCTCGGTCCGGCCCACTACATCAAGTTCCTGGCCCTGATCAGCATCAGCCTGGGGGTGCTCAACCTGCTGCCCATCCCGATCCTCGATGGGGGGCATTTGATGTATTATCTCGTCGAGATCATCAAGGGCGGCCCCGTTTCCGAACGCGCCATGGAAATCGGACAGCAGGTCGGGCTCGCGCTCCTCGTCCTGCTTATGGCGTTCGCCTTCTACAACGACATAAACCGCCTCATTTCCGGTTGAAACATGCAGAAACGGCTCGTTTCCGGGTTGCTTTGCGCGCTTTTTTCCTCCGCGGCCTGGGCTTTCCAGCCTTTCGTGGTCAAGGATATCCGGATCGAGGGCATCCAGCGCACCGAGGCGGGCACGGTGTTCAGCTACCTGCCGGTCAAGGTGGGCGACACCCTCACCGACGAGAAGGCCAGCGAGGCGATCAAGGCGCTGTTCGCCACCGGCTTTTTCAAGGACGTGCGCATCGAGATCGAGGGCGGCGTCCTGGTGGTCGTGGTGGAGGAGCGCCCGGCCATCTCCCAGATCGACTTCGTCGGCGTCAAGGAGTTCGACAAGGACGCGCTCAAGAAGGGCCTCAAGGAAGTCGGGCTGTCGGAAGGCCGGATCTTCGACCGGGCGCTGCTCGAAAAGGCCGAGCAGGAACTCAAGCGCCAGTACTTGAGCCGCGGCCGCTACGCGGTGAAGGTCACCACCACCGTGACCCCGCTGGATCGCAACCGGGTCAGCCTGAATTTCACCGTGGACGAGGGCGATGTCGCCAAGATCAAGCTGATCAACATCGTCGGTGCCAAGGCCTTCAGCGAGAAGGACCTGCTCAAGCTGTTCAGCCTGACAACCAGCGGCTGGCTGACCTGGTACACCAAGAACGACCAGTACTCGCGGCAGAAGCTCTCCGCCGATCTCGAAACGCTGCGCTCCTACTACCTGGACCGGGGCTATCTGGAGTTCGCGATCGATTCGACCCAGGTTTCGATCACGCCGGACAAGCTCGACATCTACATCACCATCAGCATCACCGAGGGCGACAAGTTCACGGTGTCCAGCGTCAAGCTGGCCGGAGACATGATCCTGCCCGAGGAGCAGGTGCAGAAGAAGGTGCAGATCCAGCCGGGCGAGGTGTTCTCGCGGGAGAAGTTGACCGAGAGCACCAAGGGCATCAGCGACCTGCTGGCCAAGGAGGGCTACGCCTTCGCCAACGTCAACGCGCAGCCGGATGTGGACAAGAAGAACCAGACGGTGGCGCTGACGCTGTTCGTCGACCCGGGGCGCCGGGTCTACGTGCGCCGGATCAACGTCACCGGCAACACGCGCACCCGGGACGAGGTGATCCGCCGCGAGGTCAGGCAGATGGAGGGCGGCTGGTACGACGCGGAGCGGATCAACAAGTCGCGCACCCGGATCGACCGCCTCGGCTACTTCAAGGAGGTGACCGTCGAGACGCCCGCCGTGCCGGGCACCACCGACCAGGTGGACGTGAATCTGAACGTGGAGGAGAAACCGACCGGCAACCTGCTCTTCGGCGCCGGCTTCTCCAGCTCGGAGAAGCTGGTGCTGTCCGGCTCGATTTCGCAGAACAACCTGTTCGGCAGCGGCACGTCGCTGACCGCCCAGGTCAACAGCGGCAGCGTCAATACGGTCTATTCCCTGTCCTTCACCGAACCCTACTGGACGGTCGACGGGGTCAGCCGGGGCTTCGACATCTACCGGCGGGACGTCAATCCGGATTCGCTCTCCGTGGGCAGCTACGAGACTTCCTCCGTCGGGGGCGGCGTCCGTTTTGGCTTCCCGATCGGCGAGGACGACACGCTGAGCTTCGGCCTGTCCTACGACTCGACCAAGATCACCCTGTTCGACAACAGCCCGTTGCGCTACATCCAGTTCGTCAACGAAGTGGGCGACAACCCGGATACGCTGCTCACCACCATGGGCTGGTCCAAGGACACCCGCGACAGCTTCACGTGGCCGTCCCGCGGTACGTTCCAGCGCGTTTTGGGTGAAGTCGGCCTTCCCGGCGCCACGCTGACGTACTACCGGCTGGCCTACCAGCTCCAGCACTATTTTCCGATCGGCCGGGACTACGCGCTGTTCTTCAACACCGACCTTGGCTACGCGGAAGGCTACAATGACGTGCCGCTGCCGTTCTTCAAGAACTTCTACGCCGGCGGCATCGGCTCGGTGCGCGGCTACGAGACCGCCTCCCTGGGGCCGCAGCAGATCAATCTTGACGGTACGGAAAGCGATGCCGCGCTGGGCGGCAATCGCAAGATCGTCGGCAACCTCGAATTCCTCTTCCCGATGCCCGGCATGGGGAACGACCGCTCGGTCCGCCTGGGCGTGTTCGGCGACGCGGGCCAGGTGTGGGCGCCTTTCCAGACCTTGAGCCTGTCGGACCTGCGCTACAGCGCCGGACTCTCGGTTGCCTGGAACTCGCCGCTGGGTCCGCTAAAATTCAGTTTCGCGGAACCGCTGAACGCCAAGCCCGGCGACCAGATCCAGCGGTTCCAGTTCCAGTTCGGGACGATCTTTTGAGGACAGCAGCAGGCATCGAGGAGAGGCAAGTGAAACGCATCGGTTTGTCTTGGGCGCTGGCCGCGCTGCTCGCGCTGCCCCTGTCGGCGCAGGCCGAAGTCAAGATCGGATATGTCAATACCGACCGGTTGATGAAGGATGCGGCGCCTGCGGTGCGGGCCCAGAAGAAGCTGGAGAAGGAATTCGAGAAGCGCGAGCAGGACCTGCAGAAGCTCGCCAAGCAGATCCAGGGCATGCAGGAGGCGCTGGAAAAGAACGCGGTCACCATGTCCGAGACCGAGCGGCGCAACGCGGAGCGCGAGTTCAACGACCTGAACCGCGACTTCCAGCGCAAGCAGCGCGAGTTCCGCGAGGACCTGAACCAGCGCCGGAACGAGGAACTGGCGACCGTCGTCGAACGCGCCAACAAGGCGATCAAGCAGATCTTCGAAGCGGACAAGTACGACATCATCTTCCAGGACGCGGTTTTCGCCAGCCCGCGCATCGACATCACGGACAAGGTCATCAAGGCGCTCGCCGACGCGCCGGCGGCCAACGCCAAATAACCGGCCGTACATGGAATCGGCCGACGGCGGCTGGACGCTGGAACAGATCGTCGCCCGGCTCGGCGGCGAGCTGCGCGGCGACGGCCGCATCCGCGTGGAGCAGGTATCCCCGCTCGAGGAGGCCGGCCCGCGGCACATTTCCTTCCTGGCCAATCCGAAGCTCGCCCCGCTGCTCGGGAGCACCCGCGCCGGCGCGGTGGTGCTCTCCGGCGGGACGGCGGAAGCGTTTCCGGGCGCCCGCATCGTGGTCGCCGATCCCTATCTCTATTTCGCCCGGGTTTCCCGTCTGCTCAATCCGCCGCCGGCGGTGGTCCCGGGCGTCCACCCGACCGCCGTGGTCGAAGGCCAGATCGGTCCCGGTGCCTCGGTCGGCGCCCATGCGGTGATCGCAGCCGGGGCGAGGATAGGCGAGGGCGCGGCGATCGGCGCTGGCTGCCTGATCGGCGAGCGGGTCGTGATCGGCGGCGATTCGGTGCTGCATCCGGGCGTGACCGTCTATGCGGACTGCGTGATCGGCGCGCGCGCCATCGTCCATTCCGGCGCGGTGATCGGGGCGGACGGCTTCGGCTTCGCCCGGGAGCGCGACGGCAGCTGGGTGAAGATCCCCCAGATCGGCCGGGTGGTCATCGGCGACGACGTCGAGATCGGCGCCAACACCACGGTCGACCGCGGCGCGCTGGCGGACACGGTCATCGCCGACGGGGTGAAGCTCGACAACCAGATCCAGGTCGCCCACAACTGCCGGATCGGCCGCCACACCGCCATCGCCGGCTGCGCCGGCATCGCCGGAAGCACGGTGATCGGCGAGCGCTGCATGATAGGCGGGGCGGCGATGATCATCGGCCACGCCCGCATCGCCGACGACGTGGTGGTCTCCGGCGCGAGCTTCGTGCCGAAATCGGTGCCGCGACCGGGCGCCTACACCAATACCATGCCCCTGCTGCGCCACGACGAATGGCTGAAGAACCTGGCCCACATCCGTCGCCTGGACGACATGGCAAAGCGCATCGCCGCGCTCGAACGCAAGCTCGCTGGACCGGAGGAGGAAGAACAATGAGCGAGATGAACATCAAGCAGATCATGGAGTACCTGCCCCACCGCTACCCCTTTCTGCTGGTGGACCGCATCGTCGAATGCGAGCCGGGCAAGCGCATCGTTGCGCTGAAGAACGTGACCATGAACGAGCCGTTCTTCACCGGCCACTTCCCGCACTACGCGGTGATGCCGGGCGTCCTGGTGATCGAGGCGATGGCGCAGGCTGCGGCGATCCTGTCCTTCAAGTCGATGGGCATCGAGCCGGACGACAAGTCGGTCTACTACTTCGCCGGCATCGACAAGGCCCGCTTCAAGCGGCCGGTGCACCCCGGCGACCAGTTGCTGCTGGAGGTGAGCGCCGGGCGCGTGGTGCGCGGCGTCGGCCGCTTCACCGGCGTGGCCAGGGTGGATGGCCAGTTGGCGGCCGAGGCGGACATGCTCTGCGTGTACAGGCCGATTCCATGATCCATCCCGCCGCGATCGTCCATCCGGGAGCCCGCCTCGGCGCCAACGTCGAGGTCGGCGCGTACTCGATCATCGGCGAGCACGTGGAGATCGGCGAGGACACCTGGATCGGCTCCCACGTGGTGATCGGCGGGCGCACGCGCATCGGCCGGGGCAACCGCATCCATCCGTTCTGCTCGCTAGGCGGGGAGCCGCAGGACAAGAAGTACGCCGGCGAGCCGACCGAGCTGCACATCGGCGAGCGGAACACGATCCGCGAATTCTGCACCTTTCACACCGGCACCGCGCAGGATGCGGGCGTCACGCGGATGGGCGACGATAACTGGGTCATGGCCTACGTGCACCTGGCGCACGACTGCCAGGTCGGCAGCAATACCATCTTCGCCAACAACGCCCAGCTCGCCGGCCACGTGCATGTCGGCGACCATGCGATCCTCGGTGGATTCACCGGGGTGCACCAGTTCGTGCGCATCGGCGCGCACAGCTTCACCGGCGGCAGCACCCTGCTGATCCAGGACCTCCCGCCCTACGTGATGGCGGCGGGCAACCCGGCCCAGCCGCGCGGCATCAACAGCGAAGGGCTCAAGCGGCGCGGCTTTTCGGCAGAGGCGATCGCGGCGATCAAGCGCGCCTACAAGGACCTCTACCGGTCGGGCCAGACGCTGGAGGAAGCCGCCCGCAAGGTGGCCGATGCCGCAGCCGCGGTGCCGGAGCTGAAGATCCTGGCCGATTTCCTGGCTGCGCCCGGCCGGGGCATCGTTCGCTGAGCGTCGTGGACCGGCAGGTGCGCATCGCCATGGTGGCCGGCGAGGCCTCCGGCGACCAGTTGGGCGCCCACCTGATCCGGGCCATGCGGCGGCACCTGCCGGAGGCGCGGTTCGTCGGCATCGGCGGCCCGCGCATGGAGGCCGAGGGCTTCGAGGCCTGGGTGCCGAGCGAGGCGCTGGCGGTGCGCGGACTGTTCGAGGTGCTCCGGCACTGGCTGCCGATCGCCCGCATCCGCAACCGGCTCAAGCGCCGCCTGCTCGCCGACCCGCCGGACGCCTTCGTCGGCATCGACGCTCCGGACTTCAACCTCGGCCTGGAGCGCCAGCTCAAGGCGCGCGGCATCCCGACCATCCACTACGTCGGACCGTCGGTCTGGGCCTGGCGCCGCGGGCGGCTGCGCACCATCGCGCGCGCCGTGTCCCACATGCTGGTGCTGTTTCCCTTCGAGCCGGCGCATTACCGCGAGCACGGCATCCCGGTGACCTACGTCGGCCACCCGCTGGCGGACGATTTTCCGCTCGATCCCGATCTCGCCGGGACCCGCGAGCGGCTCGGGCTGGCCGGGGACGCGCCGGTGTTCGCGGTGCTGCCGGGCAGCCGGCAGTCGGAGATCGAGTACATGGCCGAGCCGTTCATCGGCGCGATCCGGCTGCTGCACCAGCGCTTTCCCGCCGCGCTGTTCCTTGTGCCGCTGGCGAGCCGCGAGACCCGGCTGCTGTTCGAGACCGCGCTCTACCGGCTGGGCGCTCAGGACCTGCCGGTCAAGCTGCTCTTCGGCCATGCCCACGACGCGCTGGCGGCGGCCGACGGGGTGCTCGTGGCAAGCGGCAC
>DATMWM010000208.1:0-6508 GCA_035562535.1 Rhodocyclaceae bacterium
CGGCTGTCCCCCGGCGGAACAAACCTCGTTCTCTACACCGAGTTGTTGGGCGCAGAGGATGCCATCGTGGTTCATGATCCAACCGGCGCATTGCCCAAGAACCAAGATTCCTGGGCATAGTTCGCGGGCATGAATATTCAATGCCGCTCCCCGGTCCGCGTCCTTACGGGCCATAGGTTTGCAGAGCAAGACCCATGCTCGGGATTCGATAGCGGCCAGAAACCGAACTCGGGGTGTAACGTTGCCGCGTGCTTTCGGATCGGATAGAAGCGGGTCATCGAACATCGACGGATAGAGGCAGGCGATCGCGAAATCGACAGTGACATACTGGAACGCGCTGAAACCGGATAACCGCGAAATGTGGAAGCCGGTGGATGGCTTGGAGGAAATGGCCGAGGAACTGACCCTGAGCATCGACGAAAGCACGGGTGAATGCACAAGGCTCACACGTTTCCTGCCTGGCGCCGATACCACGGCCTTCGGCGGCAAGCCCCACCCCTATCCAGAGGAAGTGTTCGTCGTGGTCGGCCGTATTCACGACGAGGCCTTCGGCCTTTGGCTGGAAGCCGGCCATTACGCAAGCCGCCCACCCGGGGACCTTCACGGGACTTTCAAGACCGACATCGGTTGCGTCGTTTTGGATGTGTCATTCCCCAATCGCGCACACACTTCGGCTCATGCGGCGGGGCGTCCTTCGACATGATCGAGGGCGGCCTGCGCCGCCTATGTTTCGATCGGTCGCAGCCCGGCCAGATGCTGCCTGTCAGCCATTTTCAATGGTCGGACCTTCAAGTGGCTGTTCACTTCTGAAAGCTGACTTTTGACCACTGATGGGGTGACGATTTAACCCTCTCTGCATTAACATTCCCGCATCGTCAAAAGGACCGCCATAAATGAAGATTCGCCAGTATCAAGTTGATGCATTCACGACGCGAGTGTTTCAAGGAAATCCAGCCGCCATTTGCCCTTTGGACGCCTGGCTGGACGACTCCGTACTGCAGGCCATCGCTAATGAAAACAATCTTTCCGAGACTGCCTTTTTCGTTCCCAGCGACCGTGGCTTTCATCTTCGGTGGTTCACGCCCACTGCGGAAGTAGACCTCTGCGGGCATGCCACGCTGGCGTCCGCTCATGTCCTCTTTGAAATTCTTGGCTACGCCAAGAAGCAGATAGTCTTTGAGACCCGCAGCGGTGAACTTGTGGTGGAATCGAACGATGGATTGCTGGCGATGAACTTTCCTGCCCGATTACCTTTACCGTGTTCAGTTCCTGATAGCCTAGTCGATGGGCTAGGGCATCCTCCTGCGGAAGTGTTGGCAGCCGACGACTACATCGCCGTATTCGAGAGCGAAGAAGTTGTGAAGTCCCTGACACCCAATTTCTCAAAGCTCCAGGAACTGGAACTCCGAGGGGTTGTTGTAACCGCACCTGGTCGAAACTCCGATTTCGTCAGCCGCTTCTTTGCGCCAAAGCTGGGAGTTCCAGAAGACCCCGTTACTGGCTCAGCTCACTGCGAATTGACACCCTATTGGGCCAGCAGGCTCGGAAAAAAAGTGATGGAGGCAAGGCAGGTCTCGAAGCGAGGTGGATATCTGTGTTGTCAGCTTCAGGAGAATCGTGTGATTCTGTCCGGGAAAGCTGTCACCTTCATGGTTGCTGAAATCTACGTGTAGATGGCCGATGAATTCCGGAACCTGACGTTTAGCGACTGAAATTGCCAACGTCAGCAACGGGTCGGGCTCTGCCGCACGAGTTGTGGACAAGCGACGTTCATGGGGCGCAGCCCGGCCAATGTCCGGTGATGCGAGTAGACGGGACTGGCGCGACCCAGAGGCGGGGGTCGGCATTGGCCGAATTGCGGGACCTCGTCAGCCAATAGGGATGGCCCACCGTCGGGGGCACTCGTTCCGATTGGTGTGGCGATGCCGGCGACCCGCAGACGCCGGGTTCGGGAGGACGGCAGCGGTCAGCGCGCTCCGGTGCGGGCCAGTTTATCCACGGTTGATGTGGATAAGTGGCCATGTCGCGCTCGGATTTCGACGCCGTTACAGGCGCCGGTCGGTGGCGCCCAAATATGCGGCAGGCCGACAGTGCGCCGGAAGGAAAAACGGGCACCGCAGGGTGCCCGTCTCGCGCGATGCGCGCCGCCGTTCTGGCGGCGTGCCAGACTGCCTCAGGCGGCGAAGTTCTTTGCGGCGAAGTCCCAGTTGGCCAGGTTGTTCAGGAAGGTCTCGACGAACTTGGGCCGCAGGTTGCGGTAGTCGATGTAGTAGGCGTGCTCCCAGACGTCGATGCACAGCAGCGCCTTGTCGCCGGTGGTGAGCGGCGTGCCGGCGGCGCCCATGTTGACGATGTCCACGCTGCCGTCGGCCTTCTTCACCAGCCAGGTCCAGCCGGAACCGAAGTTGCCCACGGCCGAGGTCTGGAACGCCTTCTTGAACTCGTCGAACGACCCCCACTTCCGGTTGATCGCGTCGGCCAGGGCGCCGGCCGGCGCGCCGCCGCCGCCGGGCTTCATGCAGTTCCAGAAGAAGCTGTGGTTCCACACCTGGGCGGAGTTGTTGTAGATGCCGCCGGGGGGCGCCTTCTTCACGATCGCCTCCAGGTCGAGGTTTTCGTACTCGGTGCCCTTGATCAGGTTGTTCAGGTTGGTGACGTAGGCCTGGTGGTGCTTGGCGTAGTGGTACTCGAAGGTCTCCTTGGACATGTGCGGGGCGAGCGCGTCCATCGGGTAGGGCAGGGGGGGAAGGGTGTGTTCCATCGCTGTTTCTCCTCGTGCGTTGTGTCGAAAATAAATCCCGACAATTTTAGTCGGGAAAGGGCCGCATGGCAACCCGCGGCCGCTTCAGTCGCTGCGGGTCACGGTCGCATCGGCCGTGCCCACGGCGAATTCCAATGACAGGCGGGTGCCCGCCGGCGCCTGCCGGCTGTCGCGCACCGCGGTGCCGCCCGCGTCGCGGACGATCGCGTAGCCGCGGCCGAGGACGAGCCGCGGGTTAAGGTGGTCGAGCTGGGTCTGCAGCGAGGCCAGCCGCTCGCTGCGCCGGGCCAGCGCGCGCTCGGCGGCGGCGTCGAGCCGCCGGGCCAGGTCGACCAGCCTGGCGTTCGGGACGTCGAGCCGCGGCCTGAGCGCGACGAAGCGCGCGCGCGACTGCGCGAGCCGGGCAGCCATGGCGTCGTGCCGGCGCCGCGCCGCGGCGCCCAGGCGCAGCGCCAGATGGTCCAGGTTGAGGCGCAGTCGCGCCACGCGTTCGGCCGGCGCGACCAGCCGGTTGGCGGCCAGGTCGAGGCGCTGCTGCAGCGTCTCCAGGCGGCGGGACAGGGCGCGCCGCAGCCGGTCCGACTGCCGCCCGAGCAGCGCGCCGGCCTCGGCGTAGCCGGCGGTGACGATCTCCGCGGCGGCGGTGGGCGTCGCGGCGCGCAGGTCGGCGACGAAGTCCGCGATCGTCGCGTCGGTCTCGTGGCCGACGCCGCACACCACCGGAACCGGGCAGGCGGCCACGGCGCGGGCGAGCCCCTCGTCGTTGAACGCCCACAGGTCCTCGATGCTGCCGCCGCCGCGGCACAGGATCAGCACGTCGCATTCGGCGCGCGCGCCGGCGGCCTGCAGCGCGGCGGCCAGTTCGCGCGGCGCCTGCTCGCCCTGCACCGCCGCGGGATAGACGATCACGGGCAGGTTCGGGCTGCGCCGCCGGACGGCGGCGAGCACGTCGCGCAGGGCGGCGGCCTTGAGCGAGGTGACCACGCCCAGGCAGCGCGGGTAGCGCGGCAGCGGCCGCTTGCGCGCGGCCTCGAACAGGCCCTCGGCGGACAGCTTGTCGCGCAGCCGCGCATAGGCCTCGTAGAGCGCGCCGACGCCGGCGCGCCGCAGCGTGTCCACATTCAGCTGGAAGTCGCCGCGCGGCTCGTACAGGGTGACCAGCGCGCGCACCTCGACGCGCATGCCGTTGGCAAGCCTGAAGGGGAGGATCTGGGCGCGGCCGCGGAACATCACGCAGCGCACCTGGGCGGACTCATCCTTCAGCGAGAAGTAGACGTGGCCCGATGCCGCGCAGGTGAGGTTCGAGATCTCGCCGCCGACCCACAGCAGCGCAAAGCCGGCTTCCAGCACCTCGCGCGCGAGGCGGTTCAGCACCGACACCGGGACGACGCGCTCGCCGGGCCGCTCGGACAAGGAGGCCGCCTCTTCACGCATCCGGCCATTCTAGCGCCGCGCCTCGCGAGCCGCCGGGGTCCGCTGGAGGGTTTCTATAACTAACTGAATATTCGCTGAAATATGGCTGCCACATTTTTGCGCGCGGCAAGGAAATCCGTTTGGGCCGGCCCACTTAATCGAACGGTCCACCACCAATTCACAAGCTTATCCACAGGTTTTGTGGATAACGGCGGCCGGCTCCGGTACGCCGCCGGAGCGCGCGGTGCGAATCGGGACCGATGTGTTATTCGGCTTGCCGAAAGATGGTTCGAAGGATAAAGTTCGCCGTTATTTTTTCGGGGGGTATCGCGTGTTCGACATCATTCGGGCTGCCGGCTGGCCGATCTGGCCCTTGCTGCTGGCATCGATCATCGCGGTGGCCCTGATCATCGAGCGCTCGATCACCCTGCGGCGCGCCAAGATCGTGCCGCCCGGCCTGCTGCAGAGCGTGATCGCGGAGTTCCGCCAGGGCGGCGTCGCGCCGGAGATGGTGAATCGGCTCGCCGCGCATTCGCCGCTCGGCCAGGTGCTCGCCGCGGGGCTACGCAACATGAATGCGTCCCGCGAGGTGATGAAGGAGGCGGTGGAGGAGGTCGGCCGCGGCATCACCCACGACCTGGAGCGCTTCCTCACCAGCCTGGGCACCATCGCCTCGATCGCGCCGCTGATGGGCCTGTTCGGCACGGTGGTCGGCATGATCGAAATCTTCGGCTCGCAGAGCCCGTCGGGCGCGAATCCGCAGCAGCTTGCGCATGGCATATCGGTGGCGCTGTACAACACCGCCTTCGGCCTGCTGATCGCCATACCGGCCATGATCTTCTACCGCCATTTCCGCGCCCTGGTCGACAGTCTCCTGGTCGACATGGAGCAGCAGGCCGTCAAGCTCGTCGAGGTGCTCCTCGGCGAGCGCAGGGACTGAGAGGCGCGCGCGTGAACTTCCAGCGCGGAAGGATGCGCGACGAGCCCGAGATCAACCTGATCCCGCTGATCGACGTGCTGCTGGTGATCCTGATCTTCCTCATGATCACCACCACCTACTCGAAGTTCTCAGGCCTGGAGATCAACCTGCCCACGGCCGAGGCGCCGCCGAACCAGGAGCAGCCGAACGAGGTGAATGTCGCCGTCACCGCGGCCGGCGAGGTGCTGGTGAACCGCTCTCCGGTCGGCGGACGCGACGTCGACTCGATCGCCCTGGCGCTGCGCAAGGCCGCCGGGGATTCCAAGGAGCCGATCGTGGTCATCAACGCCGACGCCAAGGCCACCCATCAAAGCGTCATCGACGTGATGCAGGGCGCGCAGCGCGCCGGCCTCGCGCACATCTCCTTCGCCACCCAGGCGCCGCAGAAGTAATGCGCGCGCGGGCCGCGGCGCGGCGTGCCTGAGCCGGGCGCGCCTTCTTGAGCCGGATCGCACTCGCGCTTGCCCGCAGCATGCAGGCGCGCGGCCCGCTCGCGGTGGCGCTGCTGCCCCTGTCTGTGTTGTTCGCCGCAGTTGCGGCGCTGCGGCGCCATGCATACCGGACTGGCGTCCTGGCCAGCGAGCGGGTCGGCGTGCCGGTGATCGTGGTGGGCAACATCACGGTCGGCGGCACCGGCAAGACGCCGCTGGTGCTCTGGCTGGCCGAAGCCCTGCGCAGACGCGGCCGGCATCCGGGGATCGTCAGCCGCGGCTACGGCGCGCGGACTCGCGTGCCGCGGGCGGTCCGGCCGGAGGATGCGCCGGACGTTGCCGGCGACGAACCGCTGCTGCTCGCGCGCCGCAGCGGCGCTCCGGTGTGGATCGGCCGCGACCGGGTCGCCGCCGCCCGCGCGCTGCTGGCGGCACACCCGGAATGCGACCTGCTGATCTCGGACGACGGCCTGCAGCACTACCGCCTGCGGCGCGACGCCGAGATCGCGGTGATCGACGGACGCGGCGCCGGCAACGGCTGGCACCTGCCGGCGGGCCCTCTGCGCGAGCCGCTGGCGCGCCTGGCCGCAGTCGATGCGCTGGTGGTCAACGGCGAGCGCCTGCCGCCGGATCTGGCCGAAGCGCCGCCGGTCCCCGCCTTCTCGATGAAACTGGCCGGGGATCGGTTCCGGCGCCTGGGCGACCCGGCGCAGGTCTGCGGTCCCGAGGCGTTCGCCGGGCTGCGCGTGCATGCGCTGGCAGGCATCGGCCACCCGCAGCGCTTCTTCGACCATCTCGCCGCGATGGGACTGCCGATCGTTCCGCACGCTTTTCCGGATCACCACGCCTATGCGGCGCAGGATCTGGAGATCGCCGGGGCCGATGCGCTGCTGATGACGGAGAAAGATGCGGTAAAATGCGCCG
>DATMWM010000209.1:0-2471 GCA_035562535.1 Rhodocyclaceae bacterium
CGCACGCGCCGCTGGCCGAGATCCTGCGGCCGGCGACGATCGACGAGGTGGTCGGCCAGGTCCACCTGCTCGGGCCGGGCAAGCCGTTGCGGCTCGCCTTCGAATCCGGCACGCCGCACTCGATGATCCTGTGGGGGCCGCCGGGCGTGGGCAAGACCACGCTGGCGCGGCTGATGGCCCAGTCCTTCGACGCCGAGTTCATCGCCCTGTCGGCGGTGTTCTCCGGGGTGAAGGACATCCGCGAGGCGGTGGCCCGCGCCGAGCAGACGCTCGCCGCCAGCGGCCGGCGCACCATCCTGTTCGTCGACGAGGTGCATCGTTTCAACAAGGCCCAGCAGGACGCCTTCCTGCCCTACGTGGAGCGGGGCATCATCACCTTCGTCGGCGCCACCACCGAGAACCCGTCCTTCGAGGTCAATTCCGCGCTGCTCTCGCGCGCCAGCGTCTACGTGCTCAAGAGCCTGAGCGAGGACGAACTCGGCGTGCTCTTCGAACGGGCCGGAGCCCGGGCTTTCCCCGACCTGGAATTCGACGAGAACGCCCGGGCGCGGCTCACCGGCTTCGCCGACGGCGATGCACGGCGGCTGCTCAACCTGCTGGAGCAGATCCGCACCGCCGCGCAGGCGCAGGGCGTGACCCGGATCGATCCGCAGTTCGTCGACGACGCGCTGTCGCGCAGCCTGCGCCGCTTCGACAAGGGCGGCGACGCGTTCTACGACCAGATCTCGGCGCTGCACAAGTCGGTGCGCGGCTCCAGCCCGGACGCGGCGCTGTACTGGCTGGTGCGCATGCTCGACGGCGGCGCCGACCCGCTGTACCTGGGCCGGCGCATCGTGCGCATGGCGGTCGAGGACGTCGGGCTGGCCGATCCCCGCGCGCTCGACCTCGCGCTGGCGGCCTGCCAGACCTACGAGCGTCTCGGCTCCCCCGAGGGCGAGCTGGCCCTGGCGGAGGCGGTGGTCTTCCTCGCCTGCGCGGCGAAATCGAACCGGATATACCTCGCGTATAATGCCGCCCGCGCTTTCGTCCGGGAGGATGCCTCGCGCCCGGTGCCCGAGCACCTGCGCAACGCGCCGACGAAGCTGATGAAGGACCTCGGCTACGGCCGCGCCTACCGCTACGCCCACGACGAGCCCGAGGGCTATGCCGCCGGCGAGAACTACTTCCCGGACGGCATGCCGCCGGTGGAGTGGTACCGCCCGTCCGGGCGCGGGCTGGAAGCGAAGATCGCCGAGAAGCTCGCCCACCTGCGCGAGCTGGACCGCAAAGCCGGGAAGTAGGGTGCGCCGTGCGCACCGACCTTAGGTACAACCTGCCACGATTGCTCCCATGCTCGATATCCAACTGCTGAGAAACGATCCCGAACACGTCGCGCAGCGACTCGCCACGCGCGGCGGCGCGCCGCTCGACGTCGCCGGCTTCCGTGTCCTGGAGGACGAGCGCAAGCGCATCCAGGTGCGCACCCAGGACCTGCAGGCGAAGCGCAACGCGCTCTCGAAGCAGATCGGCATGCTGAAAGCCAAGGGCCAGGACACCGCCGAGGTGATGCGCGAGGTAGCCGGCCTGGGTGACCAGCTCAAGGCCGCCGAGGCCGAACTCGAGGTGCTGCTGGCGCGCATCGACGAGTTCGCCGCGGTCGTGCCGAACCTGCCGCACGAGAGCGTGCCGGTCGGTCGCTCGGCCGAGGACAACGTCGAGGTGCATCGCCGCGGGACGCCGCGCAGCTTCGACTTCCCGGTGAAGGACCACGTGGATATCGGCGCCGCGCTCGGCGGGCTGGACTTCGAAACCGCCGCAAAGATCAGCGGCGCCCGCTTCAGCCTGATGCGCGGCGCGGTGGCGCGGCTGCACCGGGCGCTCGCCCAGTTCATGCTCGACGTGCACACCGGCGAGCACGGCTACACCGAGGTATATGTTCCATACTTGGTTAACCGCGAAAGCATGTATGGGACTGGGCAGCTGCCAAAGTTCGAGGAAGATCTGTTCTTTGCGGCTCCGGGAGGCGGCTTGGCCGCTTTGTTCGATGACCGGTCACAGTTTCTGGCAAACCGCCTCTTTCTGATCCCCACCGCAGAGGTGCCGGTGACCAACATCGTGCGCAACGAGATCGTGCCGCTGGAGGCGCTGCCGCTCAAGTTCGTCTGCCACACGCCCTGCTTCCGCTCGGAGGCCGGCTCCTACGGCAAGGACACGCGGGGCATGATCCGCCAGCACCAGTTCGACAAGGTGGAACTGGTGCGCATCGAACACCCGGCGAACTCCTGGGCGGCGCTGGAGGAACTCACCGCGCATGCCGAGGCCATACTCGACCGGCTGGAACTGCCCTACCGGCGCGTGGCGCTGTGCACCGGCGACATGGGCTTCTCCTCGGCCAAGACCTACGACCTGGAGGTCTGGCTGCCCGGCCAGCAGGCCTACCGCGAGATCTCCTCGTGCAGCAACTTCGAGGCCTTCCAGGCGCGGCGCATGCA
>DATMWM010000210.1:0-5109 GCA_035562535.1 Rhodocyclaceae bacterium
GTCACGGTCGGCGCCGCCGGCAACGTGCGCATCAATCAGCCGGTGGTGAACCTGCGCAACGGCAGCAGCTTCAACGTTTCCGCCGGCGGCGACATCCTCGTCAGCGCCCATATCGACGGCCGCGGCGGAAATGCCGGAGGCGCGGTCGATCTCCTCGCCGGCGGAACCGTGCGCATCGACGACTTTGTGGTGACCAGCCTCGGCGCGATCCGTGCGCGCGCGATCGGCGGCACCGTCCTGACGGCGGCGGACAAGGGCCTGTTCGCCAACGGCGGCGCGATCGATCTCGCCGCGGGGACCGACCTCACGACCGGGATCCTGTCGACCACCGGGCCGGTGAATCTCGCGTCGACATCCGGGTCGGTGACCATCGGCCAGGGCATCGACGGGACGGTCGGCCGCGTGAGCATCGCTGCGGCCGCGGACGCCAACCTGGATACCGAGGTGCTGAACCTGCGCAGCGGCGCGCCCCTGGCGGTCGAGGCGAGGCGCGACATCAACGTGCGCGCCCAGGTCGACGGCCGCGGCGGCGCCGCAGGCGGCGCGGCGAGCTTCTCGGCGGGGCGCGACGTCAACATCGCGCGATCGATCGCCACCGACGAAGGCGCGATCCGGGTGAGCGCGGCCTCGGGCACCGTGGCCCAGGCCGCGGGCGCGCAGCTGCGCAGCGGCGCGGCACCGATCGGCGTGACCGCCGGCGGGGATCTGACCACGGCGAGCTACGTCACCAGCGGGGAACTGGACATCCGCTCGACCGGCGGGACGCTGACCGTGGCCGAACCGATCTACGACACCACCGGCCGCACCACGATCTCGGCGGCCGGCGACGTCCATGTCGATCGTCTGGTGGAGAACGTGCGCACGCTCGCCGGCCTGGTAATCACGGCCGGACGCGACCTCAACGTCAATGCCCAGGTCGGCCAGGACCGCGATGCGCTCTCCGACACCGGCCCGATCGCGCTGGTCGCCGGGCGCGACGTCAATGTCGGCCAGGACGTGGTGAGCCGCAACGCGCCGCTCACGGTGCAGGGCACGACCGGAACGGTGCGCGTGGCCCCGGGCAGGCAACTGCGCTCGGGCAACGCAACCTTGACCGTAGCCGCCGGCGGTGACCTGTTCGCCGGCGATCCGCTCGCGCCCAAGCCGAACGTCGACACGCCCTATGTCACGACCGGAACGTTGAACGTGTCCTCCACGGCCGGCACCCTGTTCATCGAGGCGCCGATCCCGGATTCCACCGGCCCGGTCAATCTCTCAGGCGGCAATGCCGTGCGGGTGAACGAGCGCATCTATTCGAACGATCGGGACATCGCGATCACCGCCGGCCCGGGCGGCATCGTCATGAATGGCGCCGGCATCGCCGTGCCCGATCCGCAATCGGCCACGGGGACCTCGAGTGTCGCCATGAGCGACACCGACGCGCGGCGGGGCAATCTCACGCTGCAGGCGGAAGGCGACATCTTTGCGCCTTCGGCGCGCGCTACCGGCATTCTGACGATCACATCGACCGCGGGGCGCATCCTGGGCGGCAGCGTCGTCCCCAGCCGCGCGGCCGGCGGTACGCTGCCGAGTCAGGTCAGGCTATCGGCGACCCAGGGCATCGACTCCTTCTACACCAACAGTTCGCCCGATGTCGAGGCGCGGTCCTCGGCGGGCTCGGTGAACCTCAGCGTCTTCTCGCCGCAGCGGCTGTTCGTTCAGGCCGCGGTAGACGTGCGCACCGGCGGCTTCCTCGGGTCCCGGGTGGAACTGGTCGCGGGGCGCGACGCGATCCTCGCGGGGATCTCGGACGCCGATCTGGTCAGGGTAAGCGCGGGGCGGGATTTCCTGCTGAACGGGGCAGCGTACGCGGGCGCCCTGAAAGCGGATGCCGGCCGGGATGTCCGTTTCGCCACCGACCCCGACCCCATGACTCTGACCTGGATCGAGGGCCCGGGCGGGAACATGACGCTGAAGAATTCGGCAACGCCCGGCGCCGTGGAATCGATCAGGGGCCTCGGCCTCTCGGCGGGCAATGACATCGTGATCACCCGGCCGGTCCATGTCTCGGACAACCTCTCCACCGGCACCGAGGCGGCGCTGCAGCCCACGACGTTGAGCGCGGGCCGTAACGTGTTCTTTGGTCAGTTGGAGACGATAGGCCCGGTGAGCATCGGCGCCGCCACCGGCAACATCACGATCGGCCATCCGCTCGGAGCCCCGGTGCCGGTACTAGCGCCGGGTCGGAACCTGTGGAATCCAGACAACCTCGGCGTGTCCTCGCTCACTCTGAGCGCGCCGGGGGCCGGCGCGCTCATCGACATGCAGGGCGCGCGCAGCCAGGGCGACATCGCGATCAGCGCGCCCAATGGTGCGATTGTTTCGACGTTCGCGCTCAGCTCAATATCGGGCAACTTGAGCGTGGCGGCTCCGGGCCAGACGCTTTCCTCGACCCCGATTTCGCAGGTCGACCGCCTGGTCAAGGCCCCGCCGGTGGCGCCGCCGGTCGCCCCCGGACCGCTGCGCGCCGCACCGCCCGGCCCGCAGATTCCGGCCGCGCCGCCGCCGGCCGCGCCGGGCCTGCCCGAGATCCTGGTCGCCGCACCCGAGGCGATCGACGCCGGTACCCTTTCCCTGCCCGGCGCGGCCGGCGACAACGCCACGGACAGGGCGGCGGAACTGGCCGCCGAAGCCGCGCGCAGCGTCGTGGCGGCGCAGGACGAGACCGCGCCGGATTCCACGGACCAGGGCGCGCCGCAGCCGGCCGCCGAGATCCTGGTGTTCGGCGGCGGCCGGGGGCTAGCCCGCAGCATCGATCTGGGCCGCAGCGCAGCCTTCGGCAGCGCGCCCGACCTGCCCACGGAAGCCACGGATGATGAGCGCCAGCGTCGCAGCACCGCCCGCCCGCGCTGAGCCACCGGCGGGATGGCGGGCGCTCGCGCTCGCGGTCCTGCTCGGCATCGTGGTCGGCTGGTCAGCGTCGGCCCAGGCCCGCGATCCGACGGCAGAGCCGGTCCTGCGCGTCGAGGCGGGCATGCACACAACGCTGATCCGCAGGGTGGCGGTGGATGCGCCGTTCAACCGGCTGATCACCTGTTCCGACGACAAGACGGTGCGCGTCTGGCAGATGCCCGAGGCGCGGCTGCTGGCCACGCTGCGGGTGCCGATCGACCAGGGCCACGAGGGCCAGCTCTTCGCCGTGGCCGTGTCGCCCGACGGCAAGACCGTGGCGGCGGGCGGCTGGACCGGCTGGGACTGGGACGGTGCGGCGTCGATCTACTTCTTCGATGTTCCCAGCGGAGAACTGGTGCGCCGCGTGGGCGGCTTCAAGGATGCGGTCAACGCGCTGGTCTGGACGCGGGACGGCCGTCACCTGCTGGTCGGCCTGCAGGCGCGCGGGGGGCTGCACCGGCTGCGGCTGGCGGATTACCGGGTGGTCGCGAGCGACCTCGACTACCAGGACAAGATCATGGAGATCGACGAGCGCAATGACGGGCTGGCGGCCGTCGTATCGCTCGACGGCATGGCGAGGCTCTACGACCGCGAGTTCAGGCTGCTCGGCCGGCGCGCCGTTCCCGGCGGCGCCAAGCCTTCCAGCGCGCGCTTCTCCCCGGACGGGCGCTGGCTGGCCGTCGGCTTCATCGACCGGCCGGCGCTCACCGTGCTGCAGTCGCGCGACCTCGGCGAGGCCTACAGGCCGGGCACGGACGGGATGAAGGACCAGGCGAGCTTCACCAGCGTGGCCTGGTCCTCGGACGGTCGCCATCTCTACGCCGGCGGCGAATACCGCGGACCCGGCGCGAACCCGCTGTACCGCTGGGCAGAGGGCGGGCGCGGCGAGCGCCAGGCGATCCCGCTGGCGGACAACCGGATCACCGAGGTGCAGCAGATGCCCGGGGGCGCGATCGCCTTCGCGGCGGAGGACCCGGGCCTCGGCATCGTCGGCCCAGACGGAAGGCGCAGCGCCTGGCGCGGGCCGGAGATTCTCGACTTCGGCGCGGCACAGGGGCGCATCGAGCTTTCGGCCGACGGCTCGGTGGCGCGCTACCCGACGCGGCGCGGCGGCGCGGAGGCGCACAGCTTCTCGCCGCTCCTGCCTGGCGACCAGGCACTCGTCGCCGCGCCCCGGGTTGAGGTTTTCGGCCCGGCGACCGAGGCGCCGAGCCTCGCGGTCGCGAGTTGGAAGGATTCCTTCGAGCCGACGATCAACGGCCGGCGGCCGATCCTGGACGAATACGAGATGTCACGCAGCTACGCGCTCGCGCCGAAGCGCGGGGCGGTGCTGCTCGGCACCGAATGGGCGCTGCGGCTGCTGGATGCCCAGGCGGCCGAACTCTGGAGCGTGAAGCTGCCGGCGGTGGCCTGGTCGGTCAGCGTCAGCCGCGACGAGCGGCTGGCGGTGGCCGCACTGTCCGACGGCACGCTGCGCTGGTACCGGATGAGCGACGGGCGCGAGGAACTGGCCTACTTCCCGCACCGCAACGGGCGCGACTGGATCGCCTGGGTGCCCGAGGGCTACTACATGTCCTCGGTGTCCGGGGACAACTACGTCGGCTGGCACCTGAACCGCGGCCGCGACATGACGCCGGATTTCTACCGTGCGGTGCAGTTCGATCGCATCCTCTACCGCCCGGACGTGGTGGCCGCCGCCTTTCGCGCGGCCGGCGGCGCGGCCACCCGCAGCCTGGCGCTCGGCGCGATCGGGGCGGACTTCGAGATCCGCAGGCTGCGCGACATCGCGCCGCCGCGGCTGCGCCTGGTGCCGGGCGAGATCACGCTCGGCCCGGACGGGCGGCCGCAACTGTTCCTGGAACTGCGCGCGGAGAAGAACAAGCTGGAGATCCGGGACGTGACCGTGTTCGTGAACAACATCCCGGTGACCCCGGGCAGGGAGCGCCGCGTCTCGGGCAGCGAGGCGCAGCGCCTGTCGCGCCGCGTGGCCGTGGACCTGTCCGCCCGCGCGAACGAGATCCGCGTCGAGGCCTTCAACGGCGTGGCGATCGGCGTGGCCGAGAGCTTCGTCGCGCTGCCCGAGAGCGCGCGCCCGGCGCCGCTCACCGGCGACCTCTACCTGCTCGCGGTGGGCGTCAATGCGTTTCCGAAGCTGCCGGCGCGCAGCAACCTGGTGTA
>DATMWM010000211.1:0-7956 GCA_035562535.1 Rhodocyclaceae bacterium
CCCAGGTCGAAGGACTCGGGCGCCTCGGCCCGCCACAGGCGCAGGGTGTTCGCGGTGTTGTTGCGGTAGCCCAGGATCGGCGTGTCGTAGGGGATGCCGAGCACGGTGCGGCGCTGCGCCCAGCGCACCCGGTGGCGGCCGCGCTCGTCGACATGGCGCTCGGTGTGTCCGCCCAGCTTCACTTCCACCGCCCACTCGGGCCGGGCGATCTCCCACGGGTTGCCCTTGCGCAGCCACTTGTCGGTCTGCTCCACCTGCCAGCCGTCGACCAGGCGCTGCGTGAAGATGCCGAACTCGTAGCGTATGCCGTAGCCGAGCGAGGGGACCTCCAGCGTGGCCATCGAATCCAGGAAGCAGGCGGCCAGCCGGCCCAGGCCGCCGTTGCCCAGCCCCGGCTCCTCCTCCTGGCCGAGCAGCTCCTCGTAGCTCAGGCCGAGCTCGCGCACCGCCTGGCGCACCGGCTCCTCGATGCCGAGGTTGATCAGGTTGTTGCCCAGGTGGGGGCCGAGCAGGAATTCGGCGGAGAAATAGGCGACCGTGCGCGAGCCCTGGCGCGTGTAGGCGGCCGCCGTGCTGATCCAGCGCTGCAGCAGGCGGTCGCGCACCGTGCAGGCCAGCGCCATGTAGTAGTCGTGCTTGGTGGCGAGCGCCGGGAACTTGCCCTGGACGTAGTACAGGTTGTCCAGGAAGGCCCGCTTCAGCGCGTCCTTGGTCAGTCCGGTGCGGTCGCACTCGGCGGGGGGCGGGCGCTGGACGGTCTGCGGCAGGGCGCTCATGCGGCGGTTCCTCTTGGCGAAGTTGCTTCGTAGCGCCCTCAAGCAATAAGAGTGCCTCGCACGGAATCGCTGCCTCGCGAGTGCGTACCTCGGGATCGGGCGACCCGGGACGGTGCGGCGGGCACCGGATCCGGGACTGCGATGCACCGGAACCGGGCGGCGGCGCGGGTCAGGCCGCCGCCAGCGCCGGCTCCATCAGTTCGCCGAGGCTCGCCTCCACGACCTGCAGGCCGAGCCGCCGGCAAAAGCGCCGTTCCTTGTCGCCCGGCTCCCGGATCAGCGCCCAGCCGGCGGGTTGCGCGCAGCCGTGGATCATGTCCGAAAGGACCATGCGCTCGGTGTCGCGATTGAGCCGCATGCCGAGCAGCACGTACTTCATCCCGCGGCGCTTCGCCTTGAGGAAGCCGGGGATGGCGAAGCCGCCCATCAGTTCGGTGATGTAGTCGACGTAGTCGGCGTCCGAGGCGATGTAGTTCGGCTGCGGCAGCGGCGTGCCGTGCGGCTTGAACAGCACCGGCGCCGACGGATCGATGTCCTGCTCGGTCGCCGGCGCATAGCCGCCGCCATCGTGGCGCCACAGCTTGTAGCGGAAGTCCGTGCCGCCGATGCGCGCCACGCCGACCACCAGCGTGTGCGGCGTCGCCGCGTACAGCGACTGGAGCTGGGTGTCGCGATTGATGTCGATCACGTAAGGCGGCGCGAGCCCGCGCAGCCAGTCGTGGAAGGCCGAGCGCGTCCAGTGCCCGTCGCCGTAGGTGGCGTTCAGGAACTTCGTCAGCTGGGCGCGGCCGCGCTTGAGCTCGACGTGCATCGCCGCGCGCGGAAACTCGTACATCAGCCTGGGCGCCATCGGCTGGCCGTTGTTCAGGGCCAGAATCAGCTCGTCGCCGGTGGCGGGCAGCGGCGCGCCGGTCTCGGTGTGGCGTACGCCGGCGAGCGCCCCGGGCCCGAGGTAGGGCACGGCGCTGCCCTCGCGGATTGCGCCGACGATCTCCTGCAGCAGACTCGCGTCCATGGTTTCTCCCTTCAGAGTGCCCAGTCCGCAGCAAGATTCGCGCCGCATCCGCCGGCCGGCCGAAAGCCCGGCGCGGCGAGGGTTTGCGGTGAATCCACGGCGGCGGGGCGGTGTCGCAAATGCGACAAACCTACGTGCCGACGGACTCCGTCTGGTAGAGCCCGCCGATGACGACGTACTCGTCCTCGCCGGACAGCACGCCGGGCAGCAGCCCCGTGCGGTAGAACACCTTGGCGAGCGGAACGCGCACCGCGGCGATGCGGTCGCCGAACTCGCCGGCACGCTCGCGCGTCGCCGAGAAGGAGTTGAGATTGTTGAGCAGCAGCACCGGCGCGCGCGCGCCGGGCGGCGACAGGACTTCGTGCTCGCAGAGCCGGTTGGCCCCGCGGTACAGCAGCACGTGGGCCGCCTGCGGCGACCGCGACAGTTCGTACTGGCAATAGGTGTAGAGCAGGTCCACCTGGGACTCCAGCGCGTTGGTGCCGTAGAGCCCCGCCGCGCGCTCCTCCAGGTAGGCGCGGTAACCGGCTCCGCTGAAATCCCGCATCGGCTCGCGATGAAAGCGCGGCAGCAGGCCGAAGCGCGATTCGGCCCAGCCCTTGAGCACCGCGCCCTCGCGGCTGTCGGAATCGAAGGCCCACCCGCGCAGCAGACGCAGGTAGTTGGCCTTGCCGCGCTGGCGCGGCGCCGCCCCGTCGAGCCCGGCCTCGTCCAGATGCTCCAGCCTGAAGTGCACCGTCATGTAGTCCATGAAGCGGCGGGCGCGGGCTGCGGCCTCGGCGATGCGGTCGAGCGCGCCGAACAGCTCGCGGTGCAGTTCGGCCACGCCGTCGATGGCGAGCGGCGAGGGATGACGCTGGAAAGTCAGGCTGCCGAGGATGCGCGCCGGCAGGTTGCAGCGGTTGATCGGCAGGCAGGCGTGGCGCGGCAGGACGGGGCCGTCGGCCTGCGGGGCATTGTCATTCACCCTACAAAGCCCGGGCCGATTGTCGCATCCGCCACCGCCGTCCGCACCTCGGTCGTCCCGTGAAACGCCTGTCAAAACAGCGTGTTGGGACGTCCTGCCGCGCCTGGCACGCCGATTGCGGAAGGAGGCTCGCAGGCAAACGAATGCTGGCTGGTTTCACGACTTGAAGGAGATCGCAACATGGCTCTGCGTCAATGCGCAATTTACGGCAAGGGTGGCATCGGGAAGTCTACCACCACCCAGAACCTGGTCGCCGCGCTCGCCGAGGCGGGCAAGAAGGTGATGATCGTCGGCTGCGACCCGAAGGCCGACTCGACCCGGTTGATCCTGCATTCCAAGGCCCAGAACGCGGTCATGCAGCTTGCCGCCGAAGCGGGCAGCGTCGAGGACCTGGAACTCGAAGACGTGATGGCCGTGGGCTACGGCGGCGTCAAGTGCGTCGAGTCGGGCGGTCCGGAGCCGGGCGTGGGCTGTGCCGGCCGCGGCGTGATCACCGCCATCAACTTCCTGGAGGAAGAGGGCGCCTACGACGAGGACCTGGACTTCGTGTTCTACGACGTGCTCGGCGACGTGGTGTGCGGCGGCTTCGCCATGCCGATCCGCGAGAACAAGGCGCAGGAGATCTACATCGTGGTTTCCGGCGAGATGATGGCGATGTACGCGGCGAACAACATCTCCAAGGGCATCGTCAAGTACGCCAACTCCGGCGGCGTGCGCCTGGCCGGTCTGATCTGCAACTCGCGCAACACCGACCGCGAGCCCGACCTGATCGAAGCGCTGGCCGCGCGACTCGGCACCCAGATGATCCACTTCGTGCCGCGCGACAACGTGGTGCAGCACGCCGAGATCCGCCGCATGACGGTGATCGAGTACGACCCGAACGCCAAGCAGGCCGACGAGTACCGCGCGCTGGCGCAGAAGATCATCAACAACAAGAAGTTCGTGGTGCCGACTCCGCTCACCATGGACGAACTGGAAGACCTGCTGATGGAGTTCGGCATCATGGAGGTCGAGGACACGAGCATCGTCGGCAAGAGCAAGGCGGCGGAAGTCGCGGTGGCGGCCTGACGCATGCGGTGAGGAGCCCGGATGGAAGGACCTGGTCGTCCAGGTCCTAAGTCCTAGGTCCTACCCCCTGACTTCCACCCCCTCACTCGATCCGCCCGTCCGGAGATTGCCGGCGGCGTGAAAGGAGAAGCAAGTGGCTAACCTGACCCGCAACGAAGCCGAGGCCCTGATCCAGGAGGTCCTCGAGGTCTATCCCGAGAAGGCGAAGAAGGACCGCGCGAAGCACCTGGCGGTCAACGATCCCAGCATCGAGCAGTCGAAGAAGTGCATCACTTCCAACCGCAAGTCGCTGCCGGGCGTCATGACGGTGCGCGGCTGCGCCTACGCCGGATCCCGTGGCGTGGTGTGGGGGCCGATCAAGGACATGATCCACATCTCCCACGGCCCGATCGGCTGCGGGCAGTACTCGCGGGCGGGCCGCCGCAACTACTACGTCGGCCAGACCGGGGTGAACACCTTCGCCGAGATGAACTTCACCTCCGACTTCCAGGAGAAGGACATCGTCTTCGGCGGCGACAAGAAGCTCGCCAAGATCATCGGCGAGATCGAGCAGCTCTTTCCGCTCAACAAGGGCGTCACGGTGCAGTCGGAATGCCCGATCGGCCTGATCGGCGACGACATCGAGGCCGTGTCGAAGAAGGCCGCGGCGGAACTCGGCAAGGTGGTGGTGCCGGTGCGCTGCGAGGGCTTCCGCGGCGTGTCCCAGTCCCTGGGCCACCACATCGCCAACGACGCGATCCGCGACTGGGTGCTCGGCAACCGCGACGGCAAGCCCTTCGAGAGCACGCCCTACGACGTGGCGATCATCGGCGACTACAACATCGGCGGCGACGCCTGGTCCTCGCGCATCCTGCTGGAGGAGATGGGCCTGCGGGTGGTGGCGCAGTGGTCCGGCGACGGTTCGCTGGCGGAGATGGAGCTCACGCCCAAGGTCAAGCTCAACCTGATCCACTGCTACCGCTCGATGAACTACATCTCGCGGCACATGGAGGAGAAGTACAACATCCCATGGATGGAATACAACTTCTTCGGCCCGACCAAGATCGCCGAGAGCCTGCGCAGCATCGCCGCGCACTTCGACGACTCGATCAAGGAGGGCGCCGAGCGCGTGATCGAGAAGTACAAGGCCGAGTACGAGGCGGTGATCGCCAAGTACAAGCCGCGCCTGCAGGGCAAGCGGGTGATGCTCTACGTCGGCGGGCTGCGCCCGCGGCACGTTATCGGTGCCTACGAGGACCTGGGCATGGAAGTGGTCGGAACCGGCTACGAGTTCGCCCACAACGACGACTACGACCGCACCATCAAGGAGATGGGCGAGGCCACGCTGCTCTACGACGACGTCACCGGGTTCGAGCTGGAGGAGTTCGTCAAGCGCGTCAAGCCCGACCTGGTGGGCTCCGGCATCAAGGAAAAGTACATCTACCAGAAGATGGGCGTGCCCTTCCGCCAGATGCACTCCTGGGACTATTCCGGCCCCTACCACGGCTACGATGGCTTCGCGATCTTCGCGCGGGACATGGACATGACCATCAACAACCCGTGCTGGAAGAAGCTGACGCCGCCCTGGGAGAAGAAGCCTGCGGAGGAATTGAAGCAGGCGGCGTAGGGCGGGTTAGGCCGCAGGCCGTAACCCGCCGTGCGGCGGTCACGATGGCCTGGTGGGTTACGCCGCTGCGCGGCTAACCCACCCTACGAATGTCCCTGGAGCAGATGTCCCAACTTCACGCCCGCCGTCCGCGGATGAGCGGCACGGGCACGAGGAGATCGCAATGAGTCAGGCAGTCGACAACATCAAGCCGAGCTATCCGCTGTTCCGCGACGAGGACTACAAGGCCTCGCTCAAGGCCAAGCAGGACCTGTTCGAAGAGCGTACCCCCGATTCCCAACTGGACGAGACCTTCGCCTGGACCACCACGAAGGAGTACCAGGAGATCAACTTCAAGCGCGAGGCGCTGACCATCAACCCGGCCAAGGCCTGCCAGCCCCTGGGCGCGGTGCTCTGCGCCCTGGGCTTCGAGAAGACCCTGCCCTACGTGCATGGCTCGCAGGGCTGCGTGGCCTACTTCCGCACCTACTTCAACCGCCACTTCAAGGAGCCGGTGGCCTGCGTGTCGGATTCGATGACCGAGGACGCGGCGGTGTTCGGCGGCCAGAAGAACATGTTCGACGGCCTGGAGAACGCCAAGGCGATCTACAAGCCGGAGATGATCGCGGTGTCCACCACCTGCATGGCGGAGGTGATCGGCGACGACCTGAACGCCTTCATCAACAACAGCAAGAAGGAAGGCCACATCGCCCAGGACTTCCCGGTGCCCTTCGCCCACACGCCGAGCTTCGTCGGCTCCCACACCACCGGCTGGGACAACATGTTCGAGGGCGTCGCGCGCTACTTCACCCTGAACACCATGGAAGGCAAGGCGCCGGGCAAGAACGGCAAGATCAACATCGTCCCCGGCTTTGAGACCTACCTCGGCAATTACCGCGTGATGCGGCGCATGCTGTCCGAGATGGGCGTCGAGCACACCCTGCTGTGCGACCCCTCGGAAGTGCTGGACACCCCGGCCGACGGCAGCTACCAGATGTACGCCGGCGGCACGACGCAGGACGAGGTGAAGGACGCGCCGAACGCGATCACCACCTTCCTGCTCCAGCCGATGCAGCTGGAGAAGACCAAGAAGTACGTCGAGACCACCTGGAACCATGAGGTGCCCAAGCTGAACATCCCGATGGGCCTGGAGTGGACCGACGAGTTCCTGATGAAGGTGTCGGAAGTCAGCGGCAAGCCGATCCCGGCGTCGCTGACCAAGGAGCGCGGCCGCCTGGTGGACATGATGACCGACTCGCACGCCTGGCTGCACGGCAAGAAGTACGCGCTCTACGGCGATCCGGACTTCGTCATGGGCATGACCCAGTTCCTGATGGAACTCGGCGCCGAGCCGACCCACGTGCTGTGCCACAACGGCGGCAAGAAGTGGCAGAAGGCGATTGACAAGCTGCTCGCCAGCTCGCCCTACGGCGCGAAGGCCAAGGCGTATGCGGGCCACGATCTGTGGCACCTGCGCTCGCTCGTGTTCACCGACAAGCCGGACTTCCTGATCGGCAATTCCTACGGCAAGTACATCCAGCGCGACACCCTGCACAAGGGCAAGGAATTCGAGGTTCCGCTGATCCGCCTCGGCTTCCCGATCTTCGACCGCCACCACCTGCACCGCATGACGACGCTCGGGTATGAAGGTGCGATGTACATGCTGACCACGCTGGTGAACGCGGTGCTGGAGCGCCTGGACGACGAGACCCGCGGGATGGGGACCACGGACTACAACTACGACCTCGTGCGCTAGGACCGGCTGCGCAACCCGCTGGCGGCGTTGCGCGGTGCTCGAAGGCTCGCCTACCTGAATGGTATGTCTCGCCTTCTGCGCGCCGCGCGCCTTGCCAGCGGGCTGCTCGCGCGGTCCTTGGCCCAATGACGTAACAGGAGCATCAATGGCCAACATCATGATCCGGCGCGGCAAGGAAGGCGGGCTGGTGTTCTACCTGCCCAAGCGCGACCTGGAGGACAGCATCGTCTCGATGGAGTTCGACACGCCGGAGAAGTGGGGCGGCGAACTCAGGCTGAACAACGGCGGCAGCTACTACGTCGAACCGATGGCCCAGCCCGAGCGGCTGCCGGTGTCGCTGCGCGCCAGGCGCCTCGACGCACCCGAGTAAGGACATTTGAGGAAAGGAAACCATCATGGCAATGAAGATCATCATGGCGGAGTGCACCTCCTGCGGCGACTGCAAGCCGGTCTGCCCGACCAAGTCGATCACCGACAAGGGCGGCATCTACAAGATCGACAAGAACACCTGTACCGAGTGTGAGGGCGAGTTCGACGAGCCCCAGTGCCTGGTGGCCTGTCCCGCCGGCGAGGCCTGCATCGTGCCGCTGTCGGTCTGACCGGGCGGAGGCGAAGCCATGTCCGACCCCCAGGCAATGTCCCGGGAGACCGCGCTGCGCATCGGCCTGGCGGCGCGGGCGATGCCAGGCGTCGACGTGCGCGCCTTCGTCGCCGCCTTGGCGGGGAAGTACGGCGCGCCGCTGAGCGAGGAAAAGCTGGCGCGGGTGACGGTGGCCGACATGTCGGCGC
>DATMWM010000212.1:0-14688 GCA_035562535.1 Rhodocyclaceae bacterium
GCGGCGGGGCGGGCGGTTCGATCTTGGTGCCGTCGGGCCTGAACATTTCGCCCGGCTTCTGGCCGGCCTTGCACGGCCCGAGCCAGCGTGCCTCCAGGGCGGTCTTCTGCTCGCTCATGTTCATCACCGGCGGGTTGTAGGTGATCCGCGTGTCGGCGCGGTAGGCCGAGTTGAAGTCGCCGTAGAACACGGCGTTCGTGGTCGCCGTGGTCTCGCCGATCTTGCACACCGAGTTGATCACCACGCGGTCGCCCTCGCGCTTGATCTCGTTCTTGCTGCAGGACTTCTTCGCCTCGGCACGCGCCGCCTGCTGGGCGGATTCCTCGAGCGTGCCTTCGACGCACACCAGCATCGTCTGCGGCTGCTGCCCGGATACCGTGGCCTTCAGCTCCCACAGGCCGGACTTGCGCTTGGGCAGATCGTCTGCCAGCGCCGGGGCGCTCAGGACGAGCAGGGCGGCGCCGGCGAGCAGGGTTGCGGTCGTTTTCATGTTGTCTCCTCCTTGGGTGGCTTGATCGGACGCGCCGGTCGGCTCGGGCTCAACGCGGGTCGGAGGCGAAGAACGCCTCCCGGGCGGCGGGCGGCACCGCCATGCCAGTAGCATGGGCGCGGCGGAGCAGCTCCCAGAAATAGCGGTACGAGGCGCGGTCGTGCAGCCTGCCGTGCTGGCGGATCGGTCCCCAGTCGGCCTCCCGGGCGGCGAGCAGGATCTCGGCCGCCTCCTGGGTTTCGCCGAAGTCCGGCCGCATCGCCTCGACGATCGGCGCGATCTGGTCCGGGTGGATGCTCCACATGCGCAGGAAGCCGAACTGCTCCCGGGCGCGGCGCGCGTCCGCGGCGATCGCCACGGTGTCGTGCAGTTCGGTGGTGACGTTGTGCGCCGGGACGACGCCGGCGGCCAGTGCCGCGGCCACGATCTCGCACTTGGCGCGCACCACCAGCGGATGCTCGAACTGGCCGGGGCTGGCCATCGCCGAGGCCGGAATGGCGCCGTGGTGCGCCGAAACGAAATCCATCAGCCCGAAGTCGATGCACTCCACGCCGGGCACGGAAGCGATCGCGTAGGCCTCGCGCAGCGCGCCGTGGGTCTCGATCAGGACGTGCACCGGGATGGTCCAGGCGATGCCGGCCTCGCGCCGCACGGCCTCCAGCGCCGCCATCAGTTCCAGCACGTCGGCCACGCCGGTGGCCTTGGGCAGGGTCAGGAAGGCGATCTGGCGGCCGGCCGTGCCGACGATGACTTCCAGGTCCTGGCGCCAGTGCGCGTGGCGCACGTCGTGGATGCGCGCCCCGACGCGGCCGTAAGCGTTGTCCGGTCCGGCGATGATGCCGGCCACCAGTTCGGCGTGCTGGCGCTCGCGTCCGGCCGGCGCGCCATCCTCGCAGTCGCAGGTGACGTCGAACACCGGCCCGAGTTCGCGCTGCAGGGCGAGCGACTTCACCATCAGCTTCTCGCTGCCGGCGTAGTGGTCGCAGGCGGGCAGGACAGGAAACGGCTTCTCGCCTGCGTAGAGGACGGTATCGGGATGCAGCGGTTCGGCCATCTCGGGAGTTGCGCCCGGCGGAAGGCTGGAGAGGGGGAGGGCCGGGCGCCGCGCCCCCGCTCCGGTGCCGCCCGCCGGGGCGGACGGGGGTCTCAGCCGATCAGGTCCTTGACGCCCTCGCGCTCCTCGGTGAGTTCCTTGAGCGTGGCGTCCATCTTCTGGCGGGAGAACTCGTCGATCTCCAGCCCGGTCACGCGCTCGTACTTGCCCGGCGTGCAGATGCAGGGCACGCCGTAGAGGATGCCTTCGGGGATGCCGTACGAGCCGTCCGAGGGAATGCCCATGGTCACCCACTGGCCGTTGCTGCCCAGGGCCCAGTCGCGCATGTGGTCGATCGCCGCGTTGGCCGCGCTGGCGGCCGAAGAGGCGCCGCGGGCGTCGATGATCGCCGCGCCGCGCTTGCCCACCGTCGGGATGTAGGTGCTGCGATACCACTCGACGTCATTCACCGCCGCCACCGCGTTCTGCCCGGCCACGGTGGCGAAGCGGATGTCCGGATACATGGTGGGCGAATGGTTGCCCCAGACCACCATCTTCTGCACGTCGGTCACCGCCTTGCCGGTGCGGCTGGCCAGTTGCGACACGGCGCGGTTGTGGTCCAGGCGCATCATCGAGGTGAAGTTCTTAGCCGGCAGGTCCGGCGCCGACTTCATGGCGATGTAGGAATTGGTGTTGGCCGGGTTGCCGACCACGATCACACGCACGTCGCGCGAGGCGGAGGCGTTCAGCGCGCGGCCCTGCTCGATGAAGATCTTGGCGTTTTCCATCAGCAGGTCCTTGCGCTCCATGCCAGGGCCGCGCGGCTTCGCGCCGACCAGCAGGGCATAGTCGGCGTCCTTGAACGCCACGTTCGGGTCGCCGGTGCCGACCATGCCGGCGAGCAGTGGGAAGGCGCAGTCTTCCAGTTCCATCATGACGCCCTTGAGCGCCTTCTGCGGCTTTTCGATCGGCAGTTCGAGCATCTGCAGGATGACCGGCTGGTCCTTGCCGAGCATCTCGCCGCTGGCAATGCGGAACAGCAGGGCGTAGCCGATCTGGCCGGCGGCGCCGGTGACTGCGACACGAACGGGGGCTTTTGCCATCGTGGTCTCCTTGAAGAATGGTCTGTTGATCCGATCGCCGGGGCGACCCGCAGCGCGTCCGCCGGATCAGGGGCGGTCGCCGTGCGGCGCATCGCGGCGGATGTTAGGAACTCGGTCTCCGGTTGTCAATAGTTATCTGATATCTGTTATAAGATATCAGATAGAGTATGGACATCAAAGAATATTTATGATTCAATAAAAAGCATGGTGCAGGAGTCGCCGACCTTTACGCCGCTGTATCGCCAGATCAAGAGCCTGATCCTGCAGGGGCTCGAGCACGGCGAATGGCGCCCTGGCGAGGCCATCCCGAGCGAGATGGAGCTCGCCCAGCGCTACAACGTGAGCCAGGGCACGGTACGCAAGGCGATCGACGAGATGGCCGCCGACAACCTGCTGGTACGCAAGCAGGGCAAGGGGACCTTCGTCGCATCGCACCACGACCCGCGCGCCATGTTCCGCTTCCTCCGCCTGACGCCGATTTCCGGGGAATTCGGGGCTCCGCAGAGCGTTCCGCTGGAATGCGGCCGCGCCAAGGCCGGGCCGGAGGTGGCGCGTCTGCTCGGACTCGAACCCGGGGCGCCGATCCTGATCGTGCGGCGATTGCTCAGGTTCTCCGGCAAGCCGGTGGTGATCGACGAGATCTACCTGCCCGGCGAGATCTTCCAGGGGCTCACCCTGGAGATGCTGCAGGACTACCACGGATCCCTGTACGGCCTGTTCGAGACCCGCTTCGGCGTGCGCATGATCCGCGCCGAGGAGCGCCTGCGGGCGGTGTCGGCCGACCGCGCCAGCGCCGAAGTGCTGCAGGTGGCCGAGGGCAGCCCGCTGCTGTCGGTGGAGCGGGTGGCCTATACCTACGGCGACCGGCCGGTGGAGTGGCGCAGGGGGCTTTATTCGACGGCGGAGCACTTCTATCTGAACGAGCTTGGTTAATCGGCAGATAAAGAGATTTTAGTCAGTTTGCGGTAAGCGTATAAAATTATCGTTATCAATCTGCCTGCCGGCATGTTGCGATGCCGCAAGAATGGGGAGTGCAATGACGGACACGACGATAAAGAAGCAGCGGCCGAAGTATCTGAATCTCATGGAGATTCGCCTGCCCTTGCCAGGGTTCGCTTCTATCCTGCACCGGATCAGCGGCGCCGGCCTGTTCCTGATGCTTCCGTTCCTGCTGTACCTGTTCGCAAGCAGCCTGGGCTCGCCGGAGAGCTTCGCCGGCTACAAGGCGCTGGTCGCCAACCCGCTGGTCAAGCTGGTCCTGTTCGGCCTGCTGTGGGCCTACCTGCATCATTTCTGCATGGGCATCCGCTTTCTGTTCCTCGACATGCACATCGGGCTGGATCTGCCCGCCGCGCGCGCCAGTTCGTGGGCGGTGTTCGCGGTCAGCCTGCCCCTGACGCTGATCCTGGGAGGGCTGCTGCTATGGTGAATCGCATCGTCGTCGGCGCCCACTACGGCATGCGCGACTGGCTCGCGCAGCGGGTCACCGCGGTGGTGATGGCGCTCTATACGATCATGCTGGCCGCGGCCCTTCTGGCCATGCCGGCGATCACCCACGAGTCCTGGCGGGCGCTGTTCGCCCAGGGCTGGATGCGCTTCGCCACCTTCGTCTTCTTCGTCTGCCTCTTCTACCACGCGTGGGTCGGAGTTCGCGACATCTTCATGGACTACATCAAGCCGACCGGCGTGCGCCTGTCGCTGCATGTGATCGTCATCCTGCTGCTGGTCGGCTACACCGGCTGGGTAGCCCAGACCCTCTGGAGGCTGTAAGTGAGCGTGAGCGTACGCAAATTCGATGCGGTGATCGTCGGGGCCGGCGGCTCCGGACTCAGGGCCGCACTGCAGCTTTCCGAATCCGGGCTGAAGACCGCGGTCCTGACCAAGGTGTTCCCGACCCGCTCCCACACGGTGGCGGCGCAGGGCGGCGTGGCCGCCTCCCTGGGCAATTCCACCGAGGACAACTGGCACTGGCACATGTACGACACCGTCAAGGGGTCGGACTGGCTGGGCGACCAGGATGCGATCGAGTTCATGTGCCGCAAGGCCAACGAGGTGGTGGTCGAACTCGAGCACTACGGCATGCCCTTCGATCGCCTGGACAACGGCAAGATCTACCAGCGGCCCTTCGGCGGCCACTCGCAGAACTACGGGCAGTCGCCGGTGTCGCGCTCCTGCGCGGCGGCCGACCGCACCGGCCACGCCATGCTGCACGCGCTCTACCAGCGCAACGTGCGGGCCAACACCCAGTTCTTCGTCGAGTGGATGGCCTTGGACCTGATCCGCGATCAGGACGGCGACGTGCTCGGGGTGACCGCGCTGGAGATGGAGACCGGCGAGGTCTCGATCTTCCACGCCAAGGCGACCATTTTCGCCACCGGCGGCGCCGGGCGCATCTACTACAGTTCGACCAACGCCTTCATCAACACCGGCGACGGCCTGGGCATGGCCGCCCGGGCCGGCTTCCCCCTGGAAGACATGGAATTCTGGCAGTTCCATCCCACGGGCGTGGCCGGCGCCGGCGTGCTGATCACCGAGGGCGTGCGCGGCGAGGGCGGCATCCTGCGCAACGGCGCCGGCGAGCGCTTCATGGAGCGCTACGCGCCGAACCTCAAGGACCTGGCCTCGCGCGACGTGGTCTCGCGCGCCATGGCCACCGAGATCAAGGAAGGCCGCGGCTGCGGGCCGAACAAGGACTACGTGCTGCTCGACATCACGCACCTGTCGCCGGACGTGATCATGAAGCGGCTGCCCGGCATCCGCGAGATCTCGATCCAGTTCGCCGCGGTCGACCCGATCCGCGCGCCGATCCCGGTGGTGCCCACCTGCCATTACCAGATGGGCGGCATCCCGACCAACTACTACGGCCATGTCGTGGTGTCGAAGGACGGCAACGCGACCACGCCGGTGACCGGCTTCTATGCCGCGGGGGAGTGCGCCTGCGCCTCGGTGCACGGGGCCAACCGGCTCGGCACCAACTCGCTGCTCGACCTGCTGGTGTTCGGCAAGTCCGCCGGCGAGTCGGTGGCGGAGGACCTGGCGAAATCGGCCCGCGCGCACAAGCCGCTGCCGGCCGATGCCGCCGACTTGTCGCTTTCGCGCATCGCCCGGCTCGACGGCCAGACAGGCGGCGAGAACGTGCACGAGGTGCGCCTGGCGATGCAGCGCACCATGCAGGACCATGCCGGCGTGTTCCGCTTCGCCGACCTGCTCAAGCAGGGCGTGAGCAGGATGAAGGAAATCGCCGAGCGCTCGAAGCACACGGAGATCAAGGACAAGTCCAAGGTGTTCAACACGGCGCGGATCGAGGCGCTGGAACTGGACAACCTGATCGAGGTCGCCCGCGCCACCATGGTGTCGGCCGAGGCGCGCAAGGAATCCCGCGGCGCCCACGTGCGCGACGACGCCCCGGACACGCCCCAGTTCCCCGACGGCCGCAACGACAAGGAATGGCTCAAGCACACGCTGTGGTTCCGCGACGGCGACCGCATCGAGTACAAGCCGGTGATCCTCAAGCCGCTCACGGTCGAGTCCATCGAACTGAAGAAGCGCACCTACTGAGCACGGAGACGAATCGATGACCACGCGCACCGTCCAGTTCGCCATCTACCGCTACGATCCGGACAAGGACGAAAAGCCCTACATGCAGTCGATCTCGGTGGAACTGGAGCACACCGACAAGAAGCTGCTCGACGCCCTGGTGAGGTTGAAGGCCAAGGACGACTCGATCGCCTTCCGGCGCTCCTGCCGCGAGGGCGTGTGCGGCTCGGATGCCATGAACATCAACGGCAAGAACGGGCTGGCCTGCCTGATGGACGTGGACTCGATCAAGCAGCCGATCACGCTGCGGCCGCTGCCGGGCCTGCCGGTGATCCGCGACCTGATCGTAGACATGACCCAGTTCTTCAAGCAGTACCACTCGATCAAGCCCTACCTGGTCAACAACGACCCGCCGCCGGAGCGCGAGCGCCTGCAGTCGCCCGAGGAGCGCGAGGAGCTGAACGGCCTTTACGAGTGCATCCTGTGCGCCTGCTGCTCCACCTCCTGCCCGTCGTTCTGGTGGAACCCGGACAAGTTCGTCGGCCCGGCCGGGCTGCTCAACGCCTACCGCTTCATCGCCGACACCCGGGACCAGGCCACCAGCGAGCGCCTGGACAACCTGGAGGACCCGTACCGGCTGTTCCGCTGCCACACCATCATGAACTGCGTCGAGGTCTGCCCGAAGCACCTGAACCCGACGCGGGCGATCGGCAAGATCAAAGACATGATGGTTCGCAGGGCGGTGTGAAGAGCGCGGCCGATGCAGCGCGCGAGATCCAGCCCCGGTCCGTGGAGCGGGGCGTGAGCGCCGCGCCTGCGGAAATTCAGCCCGGCAGGCTGCGCTGGCGCATGATGCGCCGCGGCCTGCTCGAGCTCGACCTGGTCTTCGACCGCTTCCTCGCCGGCCGCTTCGCCTCTCTGGCGCCGGATCAGCTCGCCGCGCTGGACCGGCTGCTGGACTGCGAGGACATCGAACTCTGGGCAATGATCAGCGGTCGCACGCCATGCGAGCGGCCGGAATTCGCGGAACTGGTGGAACTGCTCCGCGCGGCCTGAACCAGCAGCATCGCTGCGCTGCGCCGGCCGGCGGTTACCGGGTTTTTTTCCTAAATCACGCCATCTACAGGGGCGAACATGACGACGCAAACGACGGTAAGCATGAAGGTCAGCGACAAGGAAGTGGATCTGCCGGTTCTCGCCGGGACCATCGGTCCCAATGTCATCGACATTCGCTCGCTCTACGCCCAGACCGGCGATTTCACCTTCGATCCGGGCTTCATGTCCACCGCCGCCTGCAAGTCGGCGATCACCTACATCGACGGCGACGCCGGCGTGCTGCTCTACCGCGGCTATCCGATCGAGCAGCTCGCGGTGAGTTGCGACTTCCTCGAAGTGGCCTATCTGATCCTGCGGGGCGAGCTGCCGAACGCCCAGCAGAACGAGGAATGGAACCACACGGTCAAGCGCCACACCATGGTGCACGAGCAGTTGTCGCGCTTCTACCAGGGCTTCCGCCGCGACGCGCACCCGATGGCGGTGCTGGTGGGTGTGATCGGCGCCCTTTCTGCGTTCTATCACGAGGCCATGGATTTCTCGGACCAGGCGCACCGCGACATCTCGGCCAACCGGCTGATCGCCAAGATGCCGACGATCACCGCTATGGCCTACAAGTACAACAGCGGCCAGCCCTTCATGTATCCGCGCAACGACCTGGGCTACACCGCCAACTTCATGTACATGATGTTCGGCGTGCCCTGCGAGCCCTACCTGCCGAACCCGGTGCTGGTGCGCGCGCTCGACCGCATCCTGATCCTGCATGCCGACCACGAGCAGAACGCCTCGACCTCGACGGTGCGCCTGGCCGGCTCCTCGGGCGCCAACCCCTTCGCCTGCATCGCCTCGGGCATCGCCTGCCTGTGGGGCCCGGCGCACGGCGGCGCGAACGAGGCCTGCCTGAACATGCTCGAGGAAATCGGCGACGTCTCCCGGGTCGGCCAGTACATCAAGCGCGCCAAGGACAAGAACGACTCGTTCAAGCTGATGGGCTTCGGCCACCGGGTCTACAAGAACTACGATCCGCGCGCCAAGCTGATGCGCGAGACCTGCCACGAGGTGCTCAGCGAGCTCGGCCTGCACAACGACCGGCTGTTCAAGCTGGCGATGGAACTGGAGAAGATCGCGCTCGAGGATCAGTACTTCGTCGACAAGAAGCTCTACCCGAACGTCGATTTCTACTCCGGCATCGTGCAGCGGGCCCTGGGTATCCCGAAGAGCATGTTCACCGCCATCTTCGCCCTGGCCCGTACCGTGGGCTGGATCGCCCAGTGGAACGAGATGATCTCGGATCCCGAGCAGAAGATCGGCCGGCCGCGCCAGCTCTACACCGGGGCGCCGCGCCGCGACGTTCCGCCGCTCGACCAACGATAAGAAGACAGTGGAGCGCGAGGGGGGATGAGGGAGCAGGACCGGGGCGCGCCGCGCGTGCCCCGGGCGGCGCTGCGCCTGCGCCGCCTGCATGCCCCGTCCCGCCGCCGCGCCTGCCGCCCCGCACCCCCCGCACCAGCAGAGGTGATCCCATGATGAAGCAGATGCTCACCAATTCCTACCTGTTCGGCTCGAACGCGCCGTTCATCGAGGAGCTCTACGAGAGCTATCTCGACAACCCGGCGAGCGTCGCGCCGCAGTGGCGCGAGTATTTCGACCGCCTGCAGAACGTACCCGGGGCGCATGGCCGCGACGTGCCCCACTTCCCGATCATCAGCAGCTTCGCCCAGCGCGCCAAGGGCGTGCCGGTGCGCACGGTCACCGCGCCGGTGGCCGACAAGAAGCAGGTGAGCGTGCTGCAGATGATCAATGCCTACCGCTTCCTGGGCAACCAGTGGGCGCAGCTCGACCCGCTCAAGCGCGTGCTGCGCAAGCCGGTGCCCGAGCTGGACCCGGCCTATTACGGTTTCACCGAGGCGGACCTCGGGCAGTCCTTCAACACCGGCAGCTTCGCCTTCGGGCCCGAGCGCGCCACGCTGCGCGAGATCATCGAGGCGCTGCGGCAGACCTACTGCGGCACCATCGGCGCCGAGTACATGTACATGACCGAGGTGGCGCAGAAGCGCTGGGTGCAGTCCCAGCTCGAACCGATCCGCTCCACCCCGCAGTACGACGCCGCCAAGCGCAGGCTCCTGCTCGAACGGGTGACCGCCGCGGAGACCATGGAGAAGTACCTGCACACCAAGTTCGTCGGCCAGAAGCGCTTCTCCCTGGAAGGCGGCGAGAGCACCATCGTCTCGCTGGACGAGCTGATCAACAGCGCCGGCGCGCTCGGCGTCCAGGAGATCGTCATCGGCATGGCCCACCGCGGCCGGCTGAACGTGCTGGTCAATACCCTCGGCAAGGCGCCCGCCGACCTGTTCTCCGAGTTCGAGGGCAAGCACGCCGACGACCTGTCCGCCGGCGACGTCAAGTACCACCAGGGCTTCTCCTCCGACATCGCCACCCCCGGCGGCCCGGTGCACGTCACGCTGGCCTTCAATCCCTCGCACCTGGAGATCGTCAATCCGGTCGTCGAGGGTTCGGTCCATGCGCGCCAGCGCCGCCGCGGCGACAGCGAGGGCAACCAGGTCCTGCCGGTGCTGATCCACGGCGACGCCGCGGTGGCCGGCCAGGGCGTGGTGCAGGAGACGCTGAACCTGTCGCAGACGCGCGGCTACGGCACCGGCGGCACGGTGCACATCGTCATCAACAACCAGATCGGCTTCACCACCTCCGATCCGCGCGACACCCGCTCGACCATCTGGTGCACCGACGTGATGAAGATGGTGGATGCGCCGATCTTCCACGTGAACGGCGACGACCCCGAGGCGGTGGCCCTGGTCACCCGCATCGCGCTGGACTTCCGCATGCAGTTCAAGAAGGACGTGGTCATCGACATCATCTGCTTCCGCCGGCTCGGCCACAACGAGCAGGACGAGCCGATGGTCACCCAGCCGCTGATGTACAAGAAGATCGCGACCCACCCCGGCACGCGCAAGCTCTACGCCGACAAGCTGGTGACGCAGGGCGTGATCGGGGCCGACGAACCCGAACACATGATCCGCGACTTCCGCGCGGCGCTGGACCGCGGCGAGCTGCTGTCCAATCCCGGCATCACCAACTTCCAGAGCCAGTTCGCGGTGTCGTGGAGGCCGTTCCGCGGGCAGAAGTACACCGACGAGGCGGACACCCGCGTGCCGATCGCCGAGCTGAAGCGGCTGGCCGAGCGGCTGACCACCATCCCCGAGAGCTACGTGCTGCACTCCCGGGTGCAGAAGATCGTCGAGGACCGCCGCGGCATGGGGCAGGGCAGGCTGGCGCTGGACTGGGGCATGGGCGAGAACCTGGCCTACGCCTCGCTGCTGGTGGCCGGCTACGGCGTGCGCGTGTCCGGCGAGGACTGCGGCCGCGGCACCTTCTTCCACCGCCACGCGGTCTTCCACGACCAGGACCGCGAGCGCTGGGACGCCGGCATCTGGGTGCCGCTGCAGCACATCCAGGACGGCCAGGCGCCGTTCATCGTCATCGACTCGGTGCTCTCCGAGGAGGCGGTGCTCGGCTTCGAGTACGGCTACGCCACCGCCGAGCCGAACGAACTGGTGGTCTGGGAGGCCCAGTTCGGCGACTTCGCCAACGGCGCCCAGGTGGTGATCGACCAGTTCATCAGCTCCGGCGAGGCCAAGTGGGGCCGCCAGAACGGGCTGGTCATGCTGTTGCCGCACGGCTTCGAAGGCCAGGGGCCGGAGCACTCCTCCGCGCGGCTGGAGCGCTACATGCAGCTTTGCGCCGAGCACAACATGCAGGTCTGCGTGCCGTCCAACCCGGCGCAGATCTTCCACCTGCTGCGCCGCCAGATGATCCGCAAGCTGCGCAAGCCGCTGGTGGTCATGACGCCCAAGTCGCTACTGCGCCACAAGGACGCGGTGTCGCCGCTGGAGGATCTGGCCAACGGCCGCTTCCAGACGGTGATCGGCGAAGTGGACGAACTCGAGCCGAAGAAGGTCACGCGGGTGGCGGTGTGCTCGGGCAAGATCTTCTACGAGCTGCTGGCCGCCCGCCGCGAGAAGAAGATCGAGAACGTCGCGATCCTGCGCCTGGAGCAGCTCTACCCGTTCCCGGACGATGCCTTCGCGGCGCAGCTCAAGCTGTATCCGAAGGCGAAGGAGATCGTTTGGGTGCAGGAGGAACCGCTGAACCAGGGCGCCTGGTACGCCTCGCGCCATCACTTCTCCGCGCACATGAAGGACGGCCAGTCGCTGGAAGTGGTGGCCCGGCCGGCCGCCGCTTCGCCCGCAGTCGGCTACTACTCCAAGCACCAGGCCCAGCAGAAGGCGGTCATCGAGGGCGCCCTGGTCAAGGCCAAGAGCTGAGCGCCACGCACCGAAACCAATAAGAGTCAGAGGGAACCCATATGCTGATCGAGGTGAAAGTACCGCAGCTTTCCGAGTCGGTGGCCGAGGCCACGCTGGTGAGCTGGCACAAGAAGGAAGGCGAGGCTGTCGCGCGCGACGAGAACCTGATCGACATCGAGACCGACAAGGTCGTGCTCGAGACGCCGGCGCCGGACAGCGGCGTGCTGGTGAAGATCGTCAAGTCCGCCGGATCGACGGTGACCTCGGGCGAGGTGATCGCCCATATCGACACCGAAGCCGCCGCTGCGGCCGGCGCCCCGGCGCAGGCCACCGCCGCGCCCGCGGCTCCGCCGCCGGCCGCCAAGGTTGCGGCGCAGGCCTCCGGCGTGGCCAGCCCGGCCGCCCGCAAGATCCTCGCCGAGAAGGGCATGGACGCCGCCCAGATGCAGGGCAGCGGCAAGGGCGGCCGCGTCACCAAGGAGGACGCGATCGGCTTCAAGGCCCAGGTCGCGCCGGCCGCGGCTCCGGCTGCGCCGGCGCCCAAGGCGGCGCTGCCCCAGCCGACAGCGCCGATCGACCTCGAGGCGATCGTCGGCGAGCGCTCCGAGCAGCGCGTGCCGATGTCGCGGCTGCGCGCGCGGATCGCGGAGCGCCTGATCCAGTCCAAGAACGAGAATGCGATCCTGACCACGTTCAACGAGGTCAACATGCAGCCGGTCATGGACATGCGCAAGAAGTACGGCGAGCGCTTCGAGAAGGAATACGGCGTGCGCCTGGGCTTCATGTCCTTCTTCGTCAAGGCGGCGGTGGCGGCGCTCAAGCGCTACCCGGTGCTCAACGCCTCGATCGACGGCAACGACATCGTCTATCACGGCTACTTCGACATCGGCATCGCGGTGGGCAGCCCGCGCGGGCTGGTGGTGCCGATCCTGCGCGACTGCGACCAGATGTCGCTCGCCGACGTCGAGAAGAAGATCGCCGAATTCGGCGCCAAGGCCAAGGACGGCAAGCTCACGATCGAGGAGCTGACCGGCGGCACCTTCTCGATCTCCAACGGCGGGGTGTTCGGCTCGATGCTGTCGACGCCGATCATCAACCCGCCCCAGTCGGCGATCCTCGGCATCCACGCCACCAAGGACCGCGCGGTGGTGGAGAACGGCCAGATCGTGATCCGGCCGATCAACTACCTGGCCATGTCCTACGACCACCGGATCATCGACGGCCGCGAGGCGGTGCTCGGCCTGGTGGCGATCAAGGACGCGCTGGAGGACCCGGCGCGGCTGCTGCTCGAACTGTGAGGCAGGATTCAGGATCCAGGATCCAGGATGCAGCGAAAACCGATCGCTGCCCTAATCAGTCCTGGATCCTAGATCCTGAACGCCAGTTCCTCGATCCTCGATCCTCAATCCTCGATCCTGAATCCAGACACCCATGACCAAGAAATTCGACGTGGTAGTCATCGGCGGCGGCCCCGGGGGCTATGTCGCCGCGATCCGCTGCGGCCAGCTCGGCCTGTCCACCGCCTGCGTGGAGGAGGCGAGCTATGCCGACCCGAAGGGCGAGGTGCGCCTGGGCGGCACCTGCCTGAACGTGGGCTGCATCCCCTCCAAGGCGCTGCTGCAGTCCTCGGAGCTGTACGACGAGACCAGCCACGCCTTCATGATGCACGGCATCAGCTGCGAAGGCGTGAAAATGGACGTCAAGACGATGTTGCGCCGCAAGGAGAACATCGTCGGCCAGCTCACCTCGGGCATCAAGATGCTGTTCAAGAAGAACAAGGTGACCCTGCTGCCCGGCCACGGCAAGCTGGCCGCGAAAACCGAGGAAGGCTGGCAGATCGACGTCGGCGGCGAGCCGGTCGAGGCGAAGAACGTCATCATCGCCACCGGCTCGCGGGCGCGCCATCTCCCCGGCGTGCCGGTGGATAACAAGGTGATCTGCGACAACGTCGGCGCGCTCGCCTTCGATACCGTGCCGAAGCGGCTGGGCGTGATCGGTGCGGGCGTGATCGGCCTGGAGCTGGGCAGCGTGTGGAAGCGGCTGGGCAGCCAGGTCACCATCCTGGAGGCGCTGCCGGAGTTCCTCGCCGCCGCCGATCCGGCCGTGTCGAAGGAGGCCTGGAAGGTGTTCACGCAGCGCCAGGGCCTGGACATCCGGCTGGACGCCGAGATCCGCAGCGTCGAGCAGGACGCCGGCGGCGTGAAGATCGAATACACGGTCGGCGACGACGCCGCCGTGCTCGAGTGCGACCGGCTGATCGTGTCGATCGGCCGGGTGCCGAACACCGACGGCCTCGGCGCCGAGGCGGTCGGGCTGAAGATCAACGGGCGCGGCTTCGTCGATGTCGACGACCACTGCCGCACCAACCTGCCCGGCGTGTTCGCCGTCGGCGACGTCGTGCGCGGACCGATGCTCGCGCACAAGGGCATGGAAGAAGGCGTGATGGTGGCCGAGATCATCGCCGGCCAGGCCGGGCACGTGAACTACGAGGCGATCCCCTGGGTCATGTACACCCATCCCGAGATCGCCTGGGTCGGGCGCACCGAGGCGCAGCTCAAAGTCGCGAACATCCACTACCGCGCCGGCCAGATCCCCTTCGTGGCCAACGGCCGCGCGCTCGGCCAGGGCGACACCACCGGCTTCGTCAAGGTGCTCGCCGACGCGGATACGGACCGCATCCTCGGCGTGCATGTCATCGGCAACAACGCCTCGGAGCTGATCGCCGAGGCGGTGGTGGCGATGGAGTTCGGCGCCAGCGCGGAAGACATCGCCCGCATCTGCCACGCCCACCCGACGCTCTCCGAGGCGATGCACGAGGCGGCCCTGGCGGTGGACAAGCGCTCCCTGCATTTCTGAGCGCGATGGCGGGGCGCGGCGCGCACGCGGCCGGCCGGCGCCTGTCGGCCGGGAGGCGCGCAGCGTGAGCGCCCGACACCCGCTGTCGGCGGACCTGGCCGGCGCAATGCAGCGCGCGGCGGCCGAGCGCGGCATCGTCTTCGACGAGTGCCAGCTCGCCTTGGCCGGCCGCCTGCAGCGCCTGTTCGACCAGCTGGTGGCCTTCAAGCGCGCGCGGCGCAGCCGGCTGCGCAAGCTGCTCGTCCATCCGCCGATCCCCAGGGGCGTGTACCTGTGGGGCGGGGTCGGGCG
>DATMWM010000213.1:0-2336 GCA_035562535.1 Rhodocyclaceae bacterium
GTCGCGGTGGCGAGCCTTGCCTGGCACTTCTGGGGCAAGTTCGCCGCGAAACCCTGGGACGCCTGATGGATCTGGAACTGCAGATCCTCTGGGCGGGAATCGTCGCCTATGTCGCCTCCGGCTCGCTTGCCATCGTCGCCCTGCTCATGGGCAAACGGCCGGAGCGCAGCGTACTTGCACTGATGGTGCTCGGGCTGGTACTGCACACCGCCTCGATCGCGCTGCGCTGGGAGCGCCTGGGCCACGGTCCGTTCATCACCATGTTCGAGATCCTGTCCTCGAACGTCTGGAGCCTGATGCTGGCCTTCGCGCTCGCCTACTGGCGCATCCCGAAAATCCGGCCGGCCGCGGCCGTGGTGATGCCCATCCTGTTCATCATGATGGGCTGGCTGATGCTGAGCCATCCCGGCGAGGGCCATTTCCCGCCGACCTACCGCACGGTCTGGCTGTACATCCACATCGGCTTCGGCAAGGTCTTCCTCGGCGCGGTGCTGGTGGCGGTCGGCCTGGCCGGCGTGATCCTGCTCCGGCGCTTCGATCTTGGCGTGGACAGGCTGGCCAGGCTGCCCGACGATCGGCGGCTGGACGAACTGGCCTTCAGGTTCATGGCCGTCGGCCTGGTGTTCGAGACGCTGATGCTGGTGGCCGGCGCCATCTGGGCCCAGGACGCCTGGGGCCGCTACTGGGCCTGGGATCCGCTGGAGACCTGGGCCTTCCTGACCTGGCTCACGCTGGCGTTCACCATCCATGCCCGGCTGGCCTTCAAGATCCAGCCGGCGACGCATGCGACGATGATCATGGCGGTGTTCGGCCTGGCGTTCCTCACCTTCTTCGGCGTGCCCTTCATCTCCACCTCGCCGCACAAGGGGGCCGTGTAGCGCTGCCGATTCCGCGGCGGCGCACCGAACATTTCAGGATATGTCCGAGGGCGCTTTTCGGGATGTGGGTGGCCGTGCGCTGCCGCTGGCCTGGCTGATCCTCGCCGTGGCGGCCATCGGCCTGTCTACCCTGTTCGCGATCGTGCTGGTCGTGGCGCGCACGCCCTGGGTGGCCGGCTGGCTGCCGGCCGGGCAGGTCTTCGGCACGGCGCTGGTCCTCCACGTGAACCTCGCGTCCCTGGTCTGGTTCCTCGCGGTGGCCTGCGCCTTGTGGAGCCTGGACGCGACCCGCCGCCTGTCCGCGCTGCGCTGGACGGGTTTCGGGCTGGCGGCCGCCGGCATGGTTGCGCTGGTGGCCTCGCCGCTGGCCTCGCCCGGCGCGCCCCTGCTCAGCAACTACGTGCCGGTGCTCGAGTCCGACGTGTTCCGCATCGGCCTGGCCTGGCTGTTCGCCGGCGTGGCGCTGACCGCCGCGCTCGCGCTGCCCAGGCTGCGCAGGCTGGGATCCGCCGACCTGATGCTGGTGCCGGTCGCCGCCGCCGCGCTGCCGCTGCTGGCCGCGTTCGCCTCGCTGGTCTGGTCCTGGGCGGCGCTGCCCGCCGGCCTGGATGCCGGCCTGTACTTCGAGTTGCTGAGCTGGGGTCCGGGCCATCTCGTGCAGTTCGCCTTCACCCTGCTGCTCATGGCCGCCTGGCTGCATCTCGGGCGCCTGGCCGGCTTGCCGCCGCACCTGCCCTCGCGCAGGCTGGCGGTCGGGGCGGTCCTGTTCACCGCGATCGTCCCGCTGCTGGCCCTGCCGCTGCACGCGCTCTATGCCCCGGACTCGGTCGCCTTCCGCAAGGCCTTCACCGCCCTGATGTCCTACGGAACCTGGCCGGGCGCCGCCGTGCTCGGCGCGGCGATCGGCCTGGCGCTGCTGCGGCATCGATCCGAGGCGCAGTCGCAGCCCGCGGTCAGGCCGGTGCTCTGGCTGTCGCTGCTGCTGTTCGCGGCCGGCGGCGTGCTCGGTGCCTTCATCCGCACCGACAGCACCACCGTGCCCGCCCACTACCACGGCATGGTGGGCGCCGTGACGCTGGCGCTGATGGCCCTGGTGCTGGACCTGCTGCCGCGCTTCGGCTTCACCCCGCCGGGCGCCCGCCTGCTGCGCGCCCATGCCTGGAGCTACGGCCCGGGGCTGCTGCTGATGGTGGCGGGGCTGGCCTGGTCGGGCGGCTACGGCGCGCCGCGCAAGACGCCCCATACCGAGGGGATGATCGAGGCGTCCGGCCACCTCTTCGCCACGGCGCTGAGCGGCATCGGCGGGCTCCTGGCCATCTGCGGCGGCGTCCTGTTCGTGGTCGCCGCCGTGCGCACCCTGACGCGGCGCGCCGCGCCCGCGCAGGCATCCGCCGGGCTGCCTGCCTGGCCGGCCGGCGGCGCACCGGCCGCGAGGCGCCGGGACGTGCGGCCGTGGGC
>DATMWM010000214.1:0-3332 GCA_035562535.1 Rhodocyclaceae bacterium
GGGCGAGGACAAGGAGCTCAACCTCTATTCCGCACGCCACTACCAGACGGACGAGGCGCTCTACGAGAATTTCACCAGGCAGACCGGGATCCGGATCAAGCGCATCGAGGGCAAGGAGGACGAACTGCTCGAACGCATCAAGAACGAAGGCGCCAACAGCCCGGCCGACGTGTTCATCACCGTGGATGCCGCCCGGCTGGCCCAGGCCGACGCGCTAGGCCTGTTCGCCCCGGTGAAATCCAAGCTGCTCGAGGAACGCATCCCGGCCAACCTGCGCACCGCGGACTGGTTCGCCTTCTCCACCCGCGCCAGGGTGATCATCTACAGCAAGAACAAGGTGAATCCGGCGGACGTGCAGAACTACGAGGACCTGGCGAACCCAAAGCTCAAGGGCAAGCTCTGCTCGCGTTCCGGCTCCCACCCCTACAACCTGTCGCTCGGCTCGGCCCTGATCGCCCACCTGGGCGAACAGAAGACCGAGGAATGGGCGCGCGGCGTGGTCGCCAACTTCGCCCGCCCGCCCAAGGGCGGCGACACCGACCAGATCAAGGCGGTCGCCGCCGGCGAGTGCGAGGTGGCGGTGTCGAATACCTATTACCTTGTGCGGCTGATGCGCTCGGACAAGCCCGAGGACAAGAAGGTGATGGAGCAGATCGGCATCGTCTGGCCGAACCAGAAGACATGGGGCACGCACATCAACATCTCGGGCGGCGGCATGCTCAAGACCGCGCCGCACAAGGAGGCGGCCGTGAAGTTCCTGGAATACCTGGCGAGCGACGAGGCCCAGGCCTATTTCGCCAACGGCAACAACGAATGGCCGGTGGTCGCCTCGGCCGTGACCAAGAACCCGGCGCTGGAGTCGCTGGGCAAGTTCAAGCCGGACCCGATGAACGTCGGGGAACTGTCGAAGAACACGGCGCTGGCCCAGAAGGTGTTCGACCGGGCCGGCTATCGGTAAGGGCGCAGCGCCCGGCGCAACGCTTTTTCCCTCCCGGGAATACCCCGCGCAAGCGGGGTTTTTTTCCAGCGGCCGCAGGCGCTACCGGCGCGCCGAGGGAATCGCCGGCGGGCGCCGGCAGTCGTCGCGTCCTTCGGCGGTGGGCGCATCCTGGCAGGGCGCTACCCCGGACGCCTTGATCGCGGCGGGAGTTTTCGGGGAGGCCGCGGCGCGCGCATCCGGCCGGTCCGCCGGCGCGCAGGCGATGTCGCTGTAGGTGACCTTGCCGGACGCGTCGGTGCATTTGTAGATCCGGGCGTGCGCGGCGCCGTCGACGAACGCGGCAAGCACGACCGCGGCGGCGATACTGACGACTCGACTGCTTTTCATGGACATCCTCACGAGGACCGCTGACGACGACGGGCATGTTAGGCCCTCTGGCGCCGGCAAGTCCGTGATTCACGTCATCGCCGCGCCCGCCGCGCATCCTCCCGCGCCAAATTCGCCACGCTCGCCCGCTTTGGCGGCGCGAAATCTGAGCGCGCCGGGGGCGGCCTTCAGCGCCGGCTGCGCGCGATCTGCCGCGAAAGCACGATCAGCGGCAGCAGGCCGACCGCCACGATCGCCAGCGCCGCCACCGAAGCCTCGGCCAGGCGCTCGTCGGCAGCAAGGGTATAGGTCTGGGTCGCCAGCGTGTCGAAGTCGAACGGCCGCATCACCAGCGTGGCCGGAAGCTCCTTCATCACGTCGACGAATACCAGCAGGCCGGCGGTGAGCAGGCTGCCGCGCAGCAGCGGGATGTGCACCCGCTTGAGCGTCGCCCCGCGCCCGCAGCCGAGGATGCGCGCTGCATCGTCCATGCTCGGCGTGATCTTGCCCAGGCTGGCCTCGACCGAGTGCAGCGCCACCGCCAGGAAGCGCACCAGATAGGCATAGATCAGCGCCGCGATGCCGCCGGTGAGCAGCAGGCCGGGGTGGCTGCCGAAAACCGTCTCGAAGACGCCGCCCAGCCAGTTGTCCAGGCGGGTCACCGGGATCAGGACGCCGACGGCGATCACCGATCCGGGCACCGCGTAGCCCAGGCCCACCACCCGGTTGAGCAGCCGCGGCAGCCGGCCCCGGTTCATCCGAGCCGCATAGGCCAGCAGCACCGCCAGGCCGACCGCCAGCGTCGCCGTCACCGCCGCCAGGCTGAAGCTGTTGCGGGCCAGATGGACGAAGCGCTCGCCGAACTGCGCGCCCTCCTCGCCCAGGGCAAGCCGCAGCAACACGCCCGCCGGGATCAGGAAGCCGATCAGCATCGGCGCGGCGCACACGGCGACCGCGGCGGCCGCCTTGAATCCCCTCAACCTGCGCCCCGGGAAGGGACGGTTGCGCCCGGTGGTGTCGTGGAAGCGCGCCCGGCCCCGGCTCGTGCGCTCGAGCAGCAGCACCACGATGACGAAGCCGAGCAGCGCCGCCGACAGTTGCGCGGCGGCGATCCGGTCGCCCAGAGAGAACCAGGCCCGGTAGATGCCGGTGGTGAAGGTCTGCACCGCGAAGTAGGACACCGTGCCGTAATCGGCCAGCGTCTCCATCAGCGCCAGCGCCGCCCCGGCCGCCACCGCCGGGCGGGCCAGCGGCAGGGACACCTTGAAGAAGCTCGCCCACGGCCCGTAGCCGAAGGTCCTGGACACCTCGAGCATGCCGCTGGCCCGTTCGAGGAAGGCGGTGCGCGCCAGCATGTACACGTACGGATAGAGCACGAAGACGAACATCACGATCGCCCCGCCCACGCTGCGCACGTCCGGGAACCAGTAGTCGCCCTTCTGCCAGCCGAAGCTCTCGCGCAGCCAGGTCTGCACCGGGCCGACGAACTGCAGCAGGTCGGTGTATGCGTAGGCCATGACGTAGGCCGGCATGGCCAGCGGCAGGATCAGCGCCCATTGGAAGATCCGCCGGCCGGGGAAGTCGTGCATCACGGTCAGCCAGGCGGTGGCCACCCCGCCGAAGATCACCCCGACCGACACGCCGGCGATCAATTTCACCGTGTTGGCCACGTACTCCGGCAGCACGGTGTCGGCCAGGTGCGCCCAGGTCTCGCCGGTGCCGCCGGCGAAGATGTTGCCACCGACCGCCAGGATCGGCACCGCGGCGAGCGCCGCCACGGCCAGGGCCAAGGCGGTGAGCCAGTCGATGCCCGCGCCGCCTTCGCGCCCGCTCGCCGCCGCCTGCATGTTTTGGTTTCGTTGGTCTGATGTGATCGCCGCCAGGGAGCGGCGCAAATGCGAATTATAATTGACTGACGCCGGCCCACCCCGGATTTCAGGACGCCACCGCGCACCGATCCGCCATGTCCCTGCTGGAACTGCAAGACGTCTGCCATGCCTACGGCGGCCACCACGTGGTCGACCAC
>DATMWM010000215.1:0-11403 GCA_035562535.1 Rhodocyclaceae bacterium
CGGCCATCAGCCGCAGCGCGCGCCAGTGGGGCAGCTCGCCGACCCAGCGGTAGCGCGGCTCGCGCGCTTCGATGGCGCGGGCCTGGTCGGCCATGTCCGCAGCCAGAACCCCCCCGGCCTGGACCACCCGCAACGCGGGCAGATCGGGCAGCAGGCCGAGCGCGAACGCCGCGCGGAAGGGATCCTTCTCCTCGCGCAGGTGGCCGAGCACGCAGAAGCGGACGAATTGCCGCGGCGGCTGCCAGGCGTAGTGGGCGACCTCGGACTGGTAGATCACGCGGGCGCGTTCGCGCAGTTCGGGCACCAGTTCCAGCGGCCCCTCCTCCTGCAACACGATGTAGCGGTCGGCAAGCTCCAGCGTCTGCCGCGCCTGCGGGGAGCTGCGGATGTCGCGGTAGAGGTCGGTGCCGGTGAGCGCCAGGATCAGCGGCCGGCCGGGGTCGGACCGGCGCAGGGCGAGCGCCGATTCGTGGCCGCGCCGGGCGTGCAGCACCACCGCCAGGTCGCAGGGCTCGCCCTGCCATGCGGTGGCGATCGCTGCGCGGTGGCCGAGGCGGCGCAGGATGCGCGCCCAGCGCACCGCCGTGTTCCGGTTGCCGCTGCGCGATCCGGGCGGGGCGGGCGTGACGATGACAATCCTGATTCCCGGCATTAGACTCGCTGCGGCCCGAAACGACCAGAGAACGAAATGAGCGCAGTCTACGACCTGCCCCGCACCAAGGCCACCCCCGCAAGCCTGGCCGCCGCGTTGCGCGACAGCTACGCCACGACGCTGCGGCTGGTCGGCGGCCTGGGTCCGGAGCAGTGGATCGGCCGCTACCTGCCTGTCGTCAATCCGCCGCTGTGGGAGACCGGGCACGTGGCCTGGTTCCTGGAACGCTGGGTGCTGCGGCGACCGGACGGCTCGGATTCGCTCATGGAGCGCGCGGACCCGCTCTACGACTCGATGCGCGTGGCCCATGCGGCGCGCTGGTTCCTGGAACTGCCCGACCCGCCGCGCACGCTGGACTACCTCGCCCGGGTGACCAACGCGGTGCTGCAGAAGCTGGAAACGGGTAGGCTGGGCGAGCCGGAGGATCTCTATTACGTGGAGCTGTCGCTCTATCACCAGGACATGCACAACGAGGCCTTCCGCTACACCTGGCAGACGCTGGGCTGCCGCGACGGCCTGGCCGGTGCGGACGGGCCCGGCGAGGCGCGCGGCGAAGCCGGCACGGACGGCGATGCCGCCATCCCGGAAGGCGAGATCCTGCTCGGCGCCTCGCGCGCCGACGGCTTCGTCTTCGACAACGAGAAGTGGCAGCACCGGGTCCGGGTGCCGGCGTTTTCGATCGCGCGGCGGGCGGTGACCAACGCGGAGTTCCTCGCCTTCGTCGAGGACGGCGGCTACCGCCGGCGGGAACTGTGGGACGAAGCCGGCTGGCGCTGGCGCGAGGAAGCGGGGCGGGCGCGGCCGGTCGCCTGGCGCCGGCGCGAGCGCTGGGAGCGGCGTTCGTTCGACCGCTGGGTCGAACTGGAGCCGAAGCTGCCGGTGGTCCATGTCAATGCCTGGGAGGCGCAGGCTTACTGCCGCTGGGCCGGACGCCGGCTGCCGAGCGAGGCAGAATGGGAACGCGCGGCCGCGACCGCGCCGGGCGCGGCGGAAAAGCGGCGCTATCCCTGGGGCGAGCAGGCGCCGGACGCGCGCCGCGCCAATCTCGGCGGCGCGCGGCTGGTGCCGGCGGGCGGCTGCGCGGACGGCGATTCGGCCTGGGGCTGCCGGCAGATGCTCGGCAACGTCTGGGAATGGACCTCGACCGCGTTCGAGCCCTTTCCCGGCTTCGCGGTCGATCCCTACGAGGACTACTCCCGCCCCTGGTTCGGCAGCCACCGCGTGCTGCGCGGCGGCAGCTTCGCCACGCCGGCGCGGCTCGCGCGCAACGGCTTCCGCAATTTCTACACGCCCGAGCGCTCCGACGTGTTCTGCGGCTTGCGCACCTGCGCCGCATAGGACGCGGCACCGGCGGGCGGAATGAAACGGATCAGCTCGGCGGACAACCCGACCTTCAGGCTGCTGCGCCAGCTCGCCGAGTCCGGCCGCGAGCGGCGCAAGCGCCGGCGCACGCTGCTGGACGGCGCGCACCTGGTCCAGGCCTACCTGGAGCGGATCGGCGCGCCCGAGATGCTGGTGGCGAGCCGCTCCGGCCTAGACCGGCCCGAGATCCGCCGGCTGGCCGAGCGGTCTGCCGCAGGCTCGACGCTCGTCCTCACGGACGAGCTGTTCGAGGCGGTGGCGCCGGTCGATACGCCTTCGGGCGTGCTGGCGCTGGTGCCGATCCCGCCCGAGCCGGCCGCCGTTCCGGCGCGGAATTCCTGTGTCGTCCTGGAGTCGGTCCAGGATGCCGGCAACGTCGGGTCGATCCTGCGTTCGGCCGCAGCCGCCGGGGTGCCGCTTGCGCTGCTCACCCGCGGCTGCGCCCAGGCCTGGTCGCCGAAGGTGCTGCGCGCGGCGATGGGCGCGCACTTTTCGCTCGGCATCCTGGAGCACGCCGACCCGGCGGCCCTGCTGGCGGCGTATCCGGGCGCGGTCGTCGCCACCCGCGCCGACGCGCCGCTGCGGATCTTCGAGGCCGACCTGCGCGGGCCGGTGGCCTGGCTGTTCGGCAACGAAGGCGCGGGGCTGTCGCCGGAGGTGGCTGCCCTGGCGCGGCTGGCGGTCGCGATACCGATGCCCGGCGGCGCGGAGTCGCTGAACGTGGCGGCGGCCGCGGCGATCTGCCTGTACGAGCAACTGCGCCAGCGGCAGGTCGTCAACAGATCCTAATCGTGCACGGCGCCGATGCGCGTCTCGTGCATGATCGTGGTGGCGATCTCCTCGATCGACTTGGTGGTGGACTCGATGAACGGGATGTCTTCGCGCTTCATCAACCGCTCGGCCTGGTCGACCTCGTAGCGGCAGTTCGACAGCGAGGCGTAGCGGCTGTCCGGGCGCCGCTCGTTGCGGATCTGGTGCAGGCGTTCCGGGGTGATCGTCAGGCCGAACAGCTTGCCGCGGTGCCGGGTCAGTTCGCCCGGCAGTTCGCCGCGCTCGAAGTCCTCGGGGATCAGCGGATAGTTCGCCGACTTCACGCCGAACTGCATCGCCAGGTAGATGCTGGTCGGCGTCTTGCCGCTGCGCGACACGCCCACCAGGATGATGTCCGCCTGCTCCAGGTCGGCGTGCGAGACGCCGTCGTCGTGGGCCAGCGTGAAGTTGATCGCCTCGATCCTGCGCATGTAGTCCTCGCGGTGGGTCGAGGTGTGGAAGCGGCCCACGGCATGGATCGAGTCGATGCCCAGTTCCTGTTCCATCGGCTCGATGAACTTCTCGAACAGGTCGAGGAACAGCGCGTCGGCGCGGCGCAGCACGCGATTGACCGCCGGATTCACCAGCGAGGTGAAGACGATCGGCCGGATTCCGTCGGCGAGGCTGGCCGCGCGGATCTGCTGCATGCAGCGCTGCGCCTTGTCCGCGGAATCCACGAAGGGAATGCGCCGATGGCGGAACTCCAGGCCCTCGAACTGGGCGAGCAGGCTGTTGCCTAGCGTCTCGGCGGTGATGCCGGTGCCGTCCGAGACGAAGAATACGGTGCGGGTGTGCGGCATCTGACCGGGGCGGGATCGGATGAACGGGGTTAGGCTGGACGGGATTCGGCCTGGCGGCGCGCGCCCGGCGAAGCGGGCGAGCCCGTACAATAAGGGTTTCGGATACCCTGATCAACTAGAAAAGAAGGCCAGCGATGAACACCGGAAAAGACTCGTACGTGATCGGTTTCGACCACCTGCGCATGGGCGACGTGGAGAAGGTCGGCGGCAAGAACGCCTCCCTGGGCGAGATGATCAGCCACCTTACGGAGTCGAATGTCCGGGTGCCCGGCGGCTTCGCCACCACCGCGCAGGCCTATCGCGATTTCCTCGCCCACGGCGGGCTGGCGAACCGCATCCATGCGATGCTCGATGCGCTGGACGTCGACGATGTCGAGGCGCTGGCGCGCGCCGGCGCCCAGATCCGCGGCTGGATTGTCGACACGCCGTTCCCGGCCGCCCTGGAGACCGCGCTGCGCGCGCACTACGCGGCCCTGGTGAAGGTCGGGGAGGAAGCGACCTTCGCGGTTCGCTCCTCGGCGACCGCGGAGGACCTGCCGGATGCCTCGTTCGCGGGGCAGCAGGAGAGCTTCCTGAACATCCACGGCATCGACAACGTGCTGCATGCCGTGAAGGAGGTGTTCGCCTCGCTGTTCAACGACCGCGCCATCGCCTACCGCGTGCACAAGAACTTTCGCCACGCCGACGTGGCGCTTTCGGCCGGGGTGCAGCGCATGGTCCGCTCCGACCTGGGCACCTCGGGTGTGATGTTCACCATCGATACCGAGTCGGGATTCAAGGACGTGGTGTTCATCACCGCCTCCTATGGACTGGGCGAGACGGTGGTGCAGGGCGCGGTCAACCCGGACGAGTTCTACGTGCACAAGCCGATGCTGGAGCAGGGCCGGCCGGCGGTGATCCGCCGCACCCTGGGCTCGAAGATGATCCGCATGGTCTTCGCCGACGGCACCTCCGCCGGCCGGTCGACCCGCACCGAGGACGTTCCGGAGGCCGAGCGGCACCGCTTCTGCCTGAACGACGAGGACGTGCTGGAACTGGCGCGCTACGCGATGGTGATCGAGCGCCATTACGGCCGGCCGATGGACATCGAGTGGGGCAAGGACGGCATCGACGGCAAACTCTACATCCTGCAGGCCCGGCCGGAGACCGTGAAGTCGCGCGCGACGCACGGCAGGACGGAGAAGTACCGGATCAAGCAGCACGGCAAGGTGCTGACCTCGGGTCGCGCCATCGGCCAGAAGATCGGCGCAGGGCCGGTGCGCGTGGTGCCTTCCTCGGCCGACATGCACAGGGTGCGCGCCGGCGACATCCTGGTCACCGACATGACCGATCCGAACTGGGAACCGGTGATGAAGCGCGCCTCGGCCATCGTCACCAACCGGGGCGGCCGCACCTGTCATGCGGCCATCATCGCGCGCGAACTCGGCATCCCTGCGATCGTGGGCTGCGGCAACGCCACCGCCACGCTGGCCGACGGCGAGCAGGTGACCGTCTCCTGCGCCGAGGGCGACACCGGCTACGTCTACCGCGGCATCCTGGACTACGAGGTGATCACCCAGGACATGCAGACCCTGCCGAAGCTGCCGGTGAAGATCATGATGAACGTGGGCAATCCGGAACTCGCCTTCGAGTTCGCCCAGATACCCAACGGCGGCGTCGGCCTGGCGCGGCTCGAGTTCGTCATCAACAACATGATCGGCATCCACCCGAAGGCGATCCTGGAGATCGAGACCGTGCCGGCCTCGGTGCGCGACGAGATCGAGCGGCGCGCGCGCGGCTACGACAGCCCGGAAGCCTTCTTCGTGGAGAAGCTGGTCGAAGGCGTGGCCACGATCGGCGCGGCGTTCTGGCCGAACCCGGTGATCGTGCGGCTCTCCGACTTCAAGTCGAACGAGTACCGCAAGCTGCTCGGCGGCGAGATCTACGAGCCGGAGGAGGAGAACCCGATGCTCGGCTTCCGCGGCGCCTCGCGCTACATCGCGCACAGCTTCGCCGACTGCTTCGAGCTGGAATGCCGCGCCATGAAGAAGGTGCGCAACGAACTGGGGCTGACCAACGTGGAGATCATGGTGCCCTTCGTTCGCACCCTGACCGAGGCGCGCGGCGTGGTCGAGGCGCTGGCGGCCAACGGCCTGGAGCGCGGCGGCAACGGCCTGCGGCTGATCATGATGTGCGAGATCCCGAGCAACGCGCTGCTCGCCGAACGGTTCCTGGAAATGTTCGACGGCTTCTCGATCGGCTCGAACGACCTGACCCAGCTCACCCTGGGCCTGGACCGGGATTCCGGCCTGGTGGCGCACGCCTTCGACGAGCGCGACCCGGCGGTCAAGCAGCTTCTGTCCATGGCGATCTCCACCTGCAACCGCCTGGACAAGTACATCGGCATCTGCGGGCAGGGGCCCTCGGACCATGCCGACTTCGCCGAGTGGCTGATGCGGGAGGGAATCAAGACCATGTCGCTCAACCCTGACACGGTGCTCGACACCTGGCAGCGGCTCGGGCGCCTGGCCAATGCCTAGCCGCGCGAGCGCGAGCGCGGGAAGCAGCGGTGCCTGACGTCAATCCGGAATGGTGGCACTGGGCGGTGCTCGGCATCGCCCTCGTCCTGGCCGAACTGGCGGTGCCGGCCTTCGTGCTCGTCTGGTTCGGGCTCGGCGCCCTGCTGGTCGCGGTCATGGTGGCGGCTGCGCCGCAGGCCAGCCTGACCGCGCAGATCGCGGTGTGGACGCTCGCCTCAGTGGCCATGGTGTTCCTCTGGTTCAGGATCTTCCGGCCCGGCTTCCACAAGACCCGGGTCGGCATGTCCGACGCGAACGTCGTCGGCGAGGTCGGCATGCTGGTGAAGGACGTCGAGCCCTTCGCCAAGGGCCGCGTGCGTTTCCAGAAGCCGCTGCTGGGCGCGGAGGTGTGGGACTGCATCGCCGACGAGCCGATCCGCAGCGGAGAGCGTGTCAGGGTGCTCGGCGTCGAGGGCAGCCTGATCAAGGTAGGGCGGATGTGATGGAGGCGGTCGTGATGGGTGCCGAGCTATTCGTCGTCGCGCTGTTCGTTTTCGCCGCGGTCACGATCTGGAAGGGCGTGCGCATCGTGCCGCAAGGGCAGGAGTGGATCGTCCAGCGCCTGGGCAAGTACCACGGCACGCTCGAACCGGGGCTGAACATCATCATCCCCTACCTGGACGACATCGCCTACAAGGTGATCACCAAGGACATCATCCTGGACGTGCAGGAGCAGGAGGTGATCACCCGCGACAACGCGGTGATCCTGACCAACGCCATCGCCTTCATCAAGGTGACCGACCCGATCAAGGCAGTCTACGGGGTGACCGATTTCGCCGAGGCGATCCGCAACATGATCATGACCACGCTGCGCTCGATCGTCGGCGAGATGGAACTGGACCAGGCCCTGTCTTCGCGGGACAAGATCAAGGTGCGGCTGCGCGAAAGCATCGCCGACGAGGCGATCGACTGGGGGCTGACGGTCAAGTCGGTGGAGATCCAGGACATCAAGCCCTCGCAGTCGATGCAGAAGGCGATGGAGCAGCAGGCCGCGGCCGAGCGCGAGCGCAAGGCCATGGTGACTCGGGCCGAGGGCGAGAAGCAGTCGATGATCCTGCAGGCGGAGGCGCGGCTGGAGTCTGCCAAGCGGGATGCCACTGCCCAGGTGACGCTGGCGGAAGCCTCGGCCGAGTCGATCCGGCGGGTCACCACCGCGATCGGCGACCAGGCCACGCCCATGCTCTATCTGCTCGGCGAGAAGTACATCGGCGCGCTGGCCAGGATGGGCGAATCCGAGAATGCCAAGGTGGTGGTCCTGCCGGCGGACCTACAGGAAAGCCTGCGCGGGCTGTTCAGCCGGCTCAAGGCCTGATCCGCGCGGCCGGCCCAAACCGGTTGCTCATCGCGCAGGCAGGGTCCGGAAACGGGCAAAGACGCTCGCCGCGGCGAATACCGAGAGTCCGACCGCCGCCGCCGTGCGCGACAGCGGGTTCAACGTGCCGTCGTGCCCTGCGCCGACCCAGGTGCCCACCACCAGCGCCGCAACCATGGTGAAGAAACCGAGCAGGCCGGCCGCGGCCCCAGCGCTTTTCGGGAACGGCGCCACCGCACCCGTCTGGCAGCACGGGAAGTTCAGGCCGTGGGCGAACATGGTGAGGAACAGCGCACCCACGACCGTAGCCCAATGGATGAGACCCAGTGCGATCGCAACCGCAAACAGGCAGCCGGCGATCGCCGATCCGGTCGTGCCTATGGTCAGCGTGCGCTCGATGCCGATGCGCACGAGCAGGCGGCGGCAAACCAGCGTGCCGAGCAGGTAACCGCCTACGCCGAAGGCGAAGCAGTAGCCGAAATACTGGGTCGGCACCTTCAGCACGTTGATCAGAACGAACGACGACCCGGAAATGAACACGAAGATCGACGCGAACGAAAGGGCGCCGGGAAGGGTATAGGCCCAGAACTCGGGCCGGCGCACGATGCTGCGATAGGTTGCGGCCAGGCTTGAAGGACGGGTCGCGGCGGGGTCCCTGTGCCGGTTCGTCTCGCCCAGCATGCGCCAGGCGAGCAGGCCCAGGCCGGCGCCGAACGCGGCCAGCACGACGAAGGCCGCGCGCCAGCCGAACGAGGTCTGCAGATAGCCGCCGGCGATCGGCCCGACGATCGGCGCCAGGGCAAGCAGACTGCTCGCCTGCGCGATGACGTGGGCGCCTTCGGCCGGCGTATAGACGTCGCGGATGATCGCCCGGGCGATGACCACCGCGGAGCAGCAGCCCACTGCCTGGGCGAAGCGGGTGGCGATCAGCGCGCCCATGGAGTCAGCCAGGGCGCAGGCGATGCTCGCGGCAACGTAGAGGCCGATGCCGACCAGCAGCACCGGCCGCCTGCCGTAGCGGTCGGACAGCGGGCCGATGATCAACTGGGCCGAGCCGAAGCCGATGACGAACAGCGAGAGCGTCTGCTGCACCGCCGCCGGCGTGGCATCGAAGTGGCGTGCGAGATGCGGCAGCGTCGCGAGATAGAGGTCGGTCGACAGCGGCTGCAGCATCAGGCAGCCGCTGATCAGCCAGAGCAGGGCAAGCGGGGAGGGCTGGCCGGGGGACCGAGCGGCGGCGTCAGCCTTCACGCCGACTCCTGCTCGTCTGCCTTGAAACTACGGGTGCTTTCGAAATGCGGTGGCAGTGGCCAGCGCCTGCGCGGCTCACGCCGCCGCCTCCGATCGGCCGTGCCGGCTCGCTGGGTCATCGTGTCGGCGGCCGAAGGCGTTCGCTTTTCTCGCATACCTTCTGCGCGGGGCCCCTGCTCGGTAGCTCACGCCGCCGCCTCCGAGTCGCCGTGCCAACTCGCTGCTTCATCGTGTCGACGGCTGAAGGCGTTCGCTTGACTCGCATCCCCGCTGCGCGGGGTCCCTGCTCGGTAGCTCACGCCTTCACCCTCATGATCCTGGCCTTTTCGCGTTCCCAGTCGCGCTGTTTCTCGGTCTCGCGCTTGTCATACTGCTTCTTGCCGCGGGCGAGGCCTATGGCGAGCTTGATCCTGCCCTTGGTGTAGTGCAGGTCCAGGGGAACCAGGGCGTAGCCGGCGCGCTCGACCTTGCCGATCAGGCGGCGGATCTCCTCGCCGTGCAGCAGCAGTTTGCGGGTGCGCACCGGGTCCGGCTTGACGTGGGTCGAGGCCGTGGCCAGAGGGCTCACGTGCATGCCGATGATGTAGACCTCCGCGCTCTTGACAATGACGTAGGCCTCCTTGAGCTGGACCCGGCCGGCGCGGATCGCCTTGACTTCCCAGCCTTCCAGCGCGAGCCCGGCCTCGAACTTTTCCTCGATGAAATATTCGTGGAAGGCCTTCCTGTTGTCGACGATGCTCATGGCGGCGCGGCGGGGCCGTTGCGCTAGAATGCGCGATTCTATCAGCTCGCCGCAACAGTCCGACGCAGATGGCAGAGGTCAAGAAACTCGTGCTGATCGAGCACAGCGCGCCGCGCATGTTCGATCTGGTGGATCGGGTCGAGGACTATCCGGCGTTCCTGCCGTGGTGCGGCGGCACCGAGCTAATCCGGCGCACCGACGCGATTACCGTGGCCCGCATCCACATCAACTACCACGGCATCAGGACCGACTTCAGCACCGAGAACGACAAGGTGTTCCCTCGCCATATCCTGATCAAGCTGCTGGACGGTCCGTTCCGGCACCTGGAAGGGACCTGGGACTTCACCCCCCTGGGCGAGACCGCCTGCAAGATCCAGTTCGGCCTGCACTACGAGTTCGCGCACAAACTGCTGGAGAAGGCATTGGGACCGGTGTTCCACCATATCACCAATACGTTCGTCGACTCCTTCGTCAGGCGGGCCGAACAGTTCCCCCAGCAGAATGGCTGAGACCCTGCACGTCGAGGTGGTCTACGCCCTGCCGCAGCGCCAGGAACTGGTGAAGCTGATGCTTCCGATCGGCAGCACGCTGCAGCAGGCGGTCGAGGCTTCCGGCCTGCCGCAGCGGTACCCGGAAATCGACCTGGCCAAGCTGAAGCTCGGGGTGTACGGCAAGCTTTCGAAGCCCGACGCACTGCTGCGCGAGCGTGACCGCGTCGAGATCTACCGGCCGTTGATCGCCGACCCGAAGGAAGTCCGCAAGAAGCGCGCGGAGGAAGGGAAGGCGATGAAGAAGGGGGGAGGGGAAGAATAGGATTCAGGATCTAGGATTCAGGATCCAGCAGGTTTCGCGCGGCGTCGCCGCGCCATGAATTCGACTAGATCCTAGATCCAAGATCCTAAATCCTGACTCCCCAATCCTGTTACTTGCACCAGGAGTCGACCGCCTTGCGCGTGTGGGCGATTTCCTCGGCGCGCTGGGCGTCGTCCAGGTACTCCCTTTCGCCCCGGTCGTTGTAGCGCGCCATGCGCTGCCCGGACTCCAGGGCGGACAACTGGTTGCGCGCCTGCTCGCAGTTGCGTCGTTTCTCCTCGGCTTCCGCCGCAGCCCTTTGCTGCTTGACGTCCTTTTCCGCAGCCTCGGCCTGACGCTTGCGGAACTCCAGGTCCTGATCGGCCGTGCCGGGCTTCGCCGTGTCGCCCTGGGGCGGTTGAGGCATGGCCGGGGCCTGGTAGCTGCGCCCGCTCAGCGTGCGTGCCGGCGTGTCGCCCAGTGGCGGGCTGTCCGAGTAGTTCGTGCGGCCTTCCCGGTCACGCCAGTTGTAGATCTCCTGGGCACCGGCGGTCGCGGCCACCAGAACGAGTACCAGCGCGGCTTTACGTAGCATCGTTGCCTCCCATCGGTTTGCCCGGCGTGCCTCGGGCCCGTATAATGCGAATTTGCCTCGAAGGATAGAAGCCATGCGGCTGCTGCACAAGGCGCTCACTTTCGACGACGTCCTGCTGGTTCCCCGTCACTCCAATGTCCTGCCCCGAGAAGTCAGCCTGGCGACCCGCGTCTCGCGCAACATACGCCTGAACGTCCCGCTGGTGTCCGCCGCCATGGACACCGTGACCGAAGCCCGGCTCGCGATCGCGCTCGCTCAGGAGGGGGGCATCGGCATCGTGCACAAAAACTTGACCCCCCAGAAGCGGGCGTCCGAGGTATCCAAGGTCAAGCGCTTCGAATCTGGCGTGCTGAAGGATCCGATCACCATCCCGCCCAGCATGACCGTGCGCGAGGTGGTCTCGCTTACGCGCAGCCACAGAATCTCGGGGTTGCCGGTGGTGGAGGGCGAGCGGGTGGTGGGCATCGTCACAAACCGCGATCTGCGCTTCGAAACCAACCTGGACCAGCCCGTATCGAACATCATGACG
>DATMWM010000216.1:0-12333 GCA_035562535.1 Rhodocyclaceae bacterium
GAAGGCCGCGATTTCCTTGTAGGCATTCGGGATCTCGCGGGGAGGATCATCGCGGTTTTTACAGAGGAGGCGTGACGTGGCCAGCAAGAGCAGTCAGAAATTCATCGCCCGCAACCGGGCGCCGCGGGTGCAGATCGAGTATGACGTGGAGCTGTACGGCGCAGAGAAGAAGATCCAGCTTCCCTTTGTCATGGGCGTGCTGGCCGATCTCTCGGGCAAGCCGGCTGAGCCGCTTCCCGGCGTCGCGGACCGCAAGTTCCTGGACATCGACGTGGACAACTTCGACAGCCGCATGAAGGCGATGAAGCCGCGGGTCGCCTTCCAGGTGCCGAACACGCTCACCGGCGAGGGCAGCCTGAACGTCGAGCTGACCTTCGAGAGCATGGACGACTTTTCGCCGGCGGCGGTGGCGCGCAAGGTCGATGCGCTGAACAAGCTGCTCGAGGCACGTTCCCAGCTCTCCAACCTGATCACCTACATGGACGGCAAGAGCGGTGCGGAGGAACTGCTGGCCAAGGTGCTGCAGGATCCGGCGCTGCTCAAGTCGCTGGCGGCGAGCAAGAAGCCCGCCGACGAGGGCGGTGCCGCCTGAGGCGGGTCCGGAACATCTGAGGAGAAACGGTAATGGCAGACGAACAACAGCAGCAGGCAGTACAGGCCGAAGCGGTCGTCATGGAGGGCAGCCCGTTCGCCGAGCTGCTGCAGAAGGAATTCAAGCCGAAGACCGACGAGGCCAAGAGCGCGGTCGAGCAGGCGGTGCGCACGCTCGCGGAGCAGGCCCTGTCCCAGACCAAGCTGATCAGCGCCGACGTGGTGAAGTCGATCGAGGCGATCATCGCCCAGATCGACAAGAAGCTCTCGGAGCAGGTCAACCAGATCCTGCATCACGCGGATTTCCAGAAGGTGGAGAGCGGCTGGCGCGGCCTGCACTATCTGGTGAACAACACCGAGACCGACGAGATGCTCAAGATCCGCGTCATGAACATCTCCAAGACGGATCTGGCCAAGACGCTGAAGAAGTTCAAGGGAACTGCCTGGGACCAGAGCCCGCTGTTCAAGAAGGTCTACGAGGAGGAGTACGGCCAGTTCGGCGGCGAGCCCTTCGGCTGCCTGGTCGGCGACTACTACTTCGACCAGAGCCCGCCGGACGTCGAACTGCTCGGCGAGATGGCCAAGGTCTCGGCCGCCGCGCACACGCCCTTCATCGCGGCCGCCTCGCCGACCGTGATGCAGATGGACTCCTGGCGGGAACTGGCCAACCCGCGCGACCTGACCAAGATCTTCACGACGCCTGAATATGCCGCCTGGCGCTCGCTGCGCGAGTCGGACGACGCGCGCTACATCGGGCTGGCCATGCCGCGCTTCCTCGCCCGCATCCCCTACGGGGCCAAGACCAGCCCGGTGGAGGAGTTCGACTTCGAGGAGGACACCGGCGCGGCCGACCACACGAAATACACCTGGGCGAACGCGGCCTACGCCATGGCGGTGAACATCAACCGTTCCTTCAAGGAGTACGGCTGGTGCTCGCGCATCCGCGGCGTGGAGTCCGGCGGCGCGGTCGAGGGGCTGCCGACCCATACCTTCCCGACCGACGACGGCGGCGTGGACATGAAGTGCCCGACCGAGATCGCGATCAGCGACCGGCGCGAGGCCGAACTGGCCAAGAACGGATTCATGCCGCTGGTGCACCGGAAGAACTCGGATTTCGCCGCCTTCATCGGCGCGCAATCGCTGCAGAAGCCTTTCGAGTACGACGACCCGGACGCCACCGCGAACGCCAACCTCGCGGCCCGGCTGCCCTACCTGTTCGCCTGCTGCCGCTTCGCCCATTACCTGAAATGCATCGTGCGCGACAAGATCGGCTCGTTCAAGGAGCGCGACGACATGCAGACCTGGCTGCAGAACTGGATCATGAACTACGTGGATGGCGACCCAGCCCACTCGTCGGAGAGCACCAAGGCCCGCAAGCCGCTGGCCGCCGCGGAAGTCGTGGTCGAGGAGGTGGAGGGCAATCCGGGCTACTACACGTCGAAGTTCTTCCTGCGGCCGCATTACCAGCTGGAGGGATTGACCGTGTCGCTGCGTCTGGTGTCGAAGCTCCCCTCGGCCAAGGCGGCGTGAGGTAGTGCAAGGGAAGGCAAGCAGCAGGACTCAATCAGACTGAAAAAAGGAGACCGAAATGGCTGTCGACATGTTTCTGAAGATAGACGACGTCAAGGGCGAGTCGCGGGACGACAAGCACAAGGATGAGATCGACGTGCTGTCCTGGAGCTGGGGCATGAACCAGTCCGGCACGACCCATCTGGGCGGCGGCGGCGGAGCGGGCAAGGTGTCGGTGCACGACATCACGGTCACCAAGTACATCGACAAGGCATCGCCTGGCCTGATGCTGTCCTGCTGCAACGGCAAGCACTACAAGCAGGCGCTGCTCACCGTGCGCAAGGCCGGCGAGAAGCCGCTCGAGTACATCAAGCTGACGATGAAGGAGGTCATCGTTTCGTCGGTCAGCACCGGCGGCAGCGGCGGCGAGGACCGGCTGAGCGAGAACCTCACGCTCAACTTCGCCGAGTACAAGATCGAGTACACGCCCCAGAAGCCGGACGGCACCGGCGAGGCGGCGGTCGAGGCGGCGTTCCACATCGCCAAGAACGTCAAGATCTGACCGGCGCCGGGCCGCCCCGGGCGGCCCGGCTGCTGGCGACCGGTCCGGCGCCGCCTGCGTGTCCTCGGCCGACGGGGCGGCGGCGCCTTCGCATCCGCGATAGAGGGAGGAGAATACAGTGGCATTGCTGCCCGCCGCGGAAACGCCCATGACCGCTGCTCATGGCGGCGCCGGCGACATGTTCCTGAGCATCGTCGGTACCAAGTCCGGGCCGATCAAGGGCGAGTCGCAGGACGACAAGCACAAGGGCGAGATCGACGTGCTCGGCTGGTCCTGGGGCATGAAGACGCTCATGGAAGTGGGCACCGGCCAGGCCGCCGGGCGCACGGCGCTGAAGCAGCTGCGCGTGATCAAGCGGCTGGACGCCGCGTCCTGTGCGCTGATGTCGGCGGCGGCGTTCAACGAGGTGATCAAGAAGGCGGTGCTCACCGTGCGCAAGGCCGGCTCGGTGCAGCAGGAATATTTCAAGATCACCCTGGAGAAGGCATTGATCTCCTCGCTGGACATCCAGGCCCCGGAGTCGTCCGACAACCCGCTGCCGCTGGAGAGCGTGACCTTCGCCTTCCAGAAGATCGAGGTCGAGTACAAGCAGCAGGGCGCGGACGGCCAGCTCAGGGGGTCCATGCTGTTCACCCACGACCTGAGCGAGAAGGCATAGACGCCGCCCGACGCGGCGCCGACTACCCGGAAGGAAGGGTACGACCATGAATACCGTCCTCACCGCCGAAGAGTGCCTGCGCGCCGGAGATCCGGTGGAGGCCTTGCGGCTCCTGCAGGATCAGGTGCGCGCCAAGCCGTCCGAGGCCAAGCTGCGCGTGTTCCTGTTCCAGCTGCTGTGCGTGCTCGGCCAGTGGGAGCGCGCCCTGAACCAGCTCGACACGGCGGCCACGCTCGACCCGGCCGCGCTGGCCATGAAGCAGATGTACCGCGACGCGATCAAGTGCGAGCTGCTGCGCTCCGAGGTCTTCGCCGGCCGGAAGTCGCCGATGGTGTTCGGCCAGCCGGATCCCTGGCTCGGCCTGCTGATCGAGTCGATGCTGCGCGCGGGCCAGGGCGAGACTGCCCAGGCCGAAGCCCTGCACCAACAGGCGTTCGAGCAGGCGCCCGCCACCGCGGGCACGCTGGACGACAGGCCCTTCGCCTGGATCGCCGACGCGGACATGCGGCTCGGTCCGGTGCTCGAAGCGGTCATCAACGGCCGCTACTACTGGGTGCCGTTCGCCCGGCTCACCCGGGTGACCATCGAGGCGCCGAGCGATCTGCGCGACGCCGTGTGGATGCCGGCCTACCTGCAGTTCGAGAACGGCGGCGAGAGCCCGGCGCTGATCCCGACGCGCTATCCCGGCTCAGAGGCGAGCGACGACGGACTGGTCCGGCTGGCGCGCAAGACCGTCTGGGAAGAGACCGCCCCGGATGTCTTCCGCGGGCTGGGCCAGCGCATCCTGACCACCGACGAGGGCGAGTTCCCGCTGATGGACGTGCGCGCGATCAGCATCGAAACCGCTGCGTCCGACGACGAGGGTGCCGCGGCTGCCTGAGCGATGGCGGAACTCACCTCCCAGGAACGCCTGCAGCCGGCCCTGCTGGACCGCCTGATCGACGAGGACCCGAGCAAGAAGCTGGAGCCGCGCGAGGCGCGGGTGATCACCAAGGGCAAGCTGCGCCAGGCGGTCCTGCGCGATCTGGCCTGGCTGTTCAATGCTACCCGCCCGAGCGACGTCGACTGGACCGGCCTGCCGGAGGCCGAGCGCTCGGTGATCAACTACGGCCTGCCTTCCCTGTCCGGCGAGACCGCCTCGACGCTGGACGTGATCGAGCTGGAGAACGGCATCCGGCAGGCGATCATCGACTTCGAGCCGCGGATCACCCCGTCCTCGCTCCAGGTCGAGGCGCTGGTCGGCGAGGACCAGCTCGACCACCACAACGTGGTGAGCGTGCAGATCCGCGGCCAGCTCTGGTCCCAGCCGGTGCCGATCGAGCTGCTGCTGCGCACCGAGCTGGATCTCGAATCCGGCGAGGTCGAGATCCGCGACCTGAGCTGAGGCACGCGATGGATCCGCGCCTGCTTCGCCTCTACAACCAGGAGCTCCAGCACCTGCGCGAGATGGGCGCCGAGTTCGCCGCCCAGTTTCCGAAGATCGCGGCGCGGCTGGGCATGGAGGGCATCGAGGTCTCCGACCCCTACGTCGAGCGGCTGCTCGAAGGCGTCGGCTTCCTGGCGGCGCGGGTGCAGCTTAAGCTCGAGGCCGAGTTTCCGCGCTTCACCCAGCGCCTCCTGGAGATCGTCTATCCGAACTACCTGGCGCCCACCCCGTCGATGCTGATCGCCCGCTTCGATCCGGACCTGAACGAGGCGAACCTGGCGCGCGGCGTCACCATTCCGCGCGGCAGCCCGATGCGCAGCATCCTGGGAAAGGGCGACGCCACCGCCTGCGAGTTCCGCACCGCCCACGACGTCACGCTCTGGCCGCTGGAGCTCGCCAGCGCATCGTATTTCTCGTTCGCGCCGGACCTGCCGCTGAACGCCCTGCCCGGCGGGGCGAAGGTCAAGGGCGGCGTGCGCCTGCGCCTGCGCGCCACGGCGGGGCTGAAGTTCAACCAGATCGGGCTGGACCGGCTGCGCCTGTTCCTCTCCGGCGCCGACGAGGTCGCCTACAAGCTCCACGAGTTCTGCATGGGCTCGCCGGCGGGCGTGCTGATCGGGCCGCCAGCGCGGCCGTTGCCCTGGTACGAGTTCCTGCCCAAGCGCAACATCCGGCCGGTGGGCTACGGGGACGAGCACGCGCTGCTGCCGGTGACGCTGCGCGGATTCCAGGGCTACCGCCTGCTTCAGGAGTACTTCGCCTTTCCCCAGCGCTTCCTGTTCATCGACATCGAGGGCCTGGCGGCGGCACTGCGCCGCCACGACGGCGACGAGCTGGAACTGGTCCTGCTCTTCGAGCGCGGCGACGCGCAACTGGAGAGCGTGGTGGATGCGTCCAATTTCAGCCTGCACTGCACGCCGGCGGTCAATCTGTTTCCGAAGCGCGCCGACCGCATCCACGTCACCGAGGCGACCTACGAGTACCACGTGGTTCCGGACCGCACCCGCCCGATGGATTTCGAGGTCTACGAGGTCGCCGGGGTCACCGGCTACGGGGTGGGCAGCGAGGGCGAGCAAACCTTCCTGCCGTTCTACGCGGCCTTCCACGTGGAAAGCCCGGAGCATCAGGCCTATTACACGGTGCAGCGCGAGCCGCGGCTGCTGTCGGCGGCGCAGAAGCGCACCGGCTTCCGCTCCAGCTACGTCGGCAGCGAGGCTTTCGTGTCGCTGGTCGACCCGGAGGAGGCGCCGTTCAGCGGCGAGCTGCGCCAGCTTGCGCTGGCCATCACCTGCACCAACCGCGACCTGCCGCTGACCATGCCGCTGGGATTGGGGAAGACCGACTTCCTGCTCGAGTCCGCGGCCCCGGTCAATGCGATCCGCTGCCTGAAGGGCCCGTCCAAGCCCTGTTCGGCGCTGCGCGAGGGCAACATCGCCTGGCGCTTCATCAACCAGCTCTCGCTCAACTACCTCTCGCTGGTCGAGTCGAGCGAACGCGAGGGCGCCGCCGCGCTGCGCGAACTGCTCGGCCTGTACGCCACGATAGGCGACGCGGCCGAGTCGAAGCAGATCGAGGGCCTGCGGCGGGTGGCGGTGCGGCCGCTGGTGCGGCGCTTTCCGATACCGGGACCGGTGACCTTCGGCCGCGGTCTGGAAGTCACGCTGGAGGTGGACGAACTGGCCTTCCAGGGCGGCAGCGCCTTCCTGTTCGGCTGCGTGATGGAGCAGTTCCTCGCCCGCCACGTCTCGATCAACTCGTTCACCGAGACCGTCCTGCGCTCCACGGCGCGAGGCGAGATCATGCGCTGGGTTCCGCGATGCGGCGAACGACCGATCCTGTGAGCTACCTGCGGGCGCTGGAGGAGCGGCCGTTCGATTTCGACTTCTACCAGGTCCTGCGCCGGATCGAGAGCTTCAATCCTGGCAGGCCGCGCATCGGCCGGGCCGTGCGGCCGGTGGACGAGCCGGTACGGCTCGGGCAGGAAACCTCGATGTCCTTCGCCCCGGCGCCGCTGGCCGCGTACATCCCGGCGGCCGAGGGACGTCCGCCGCGGTTGCAGCAGCGCTTCTTCGGGCTGCTCGGGCCGAACGGTCCGCTGCCGTTGCACCTGACCGATTTCGCCCGTGAACGCATCCTGCACGGCGGCGATCCGACCATGGCCAGGTTCCTGGACGTGCTCAATCACCGCTTCCTGGCGCTGCTCTACCGGGCCTGGGCGCAGGCCCAGCCCACGGTCAGCCTGGACCGGCCGGCGGACGATCGCTTCGTCGCGTATGTCGGCTCGCTGGCCGGGGTCGGCACCGGGGCGACGACGAAGCGCGACGCGGTCGGCGACTATGCCAAGCTGTTCTACTCCGGACTGCTGGTGCGCCAGGTGCGCAACCGGGACGGGCTGGCTGCCTGGCTGGCCGGATTCTTCCGCGTGCCGGTGCGCGTGGAGCAGTTCGTCGGCCACTGGATGCGCCTGCCGGAGCAGGACCGCACGCGCATCGGCGTCGACACCGAGGGCGCGCGGCTCGGCGTTGGCGCGGTGGCCGGCGCCCGGGTTTGGGACCGCCAGCACAAGATCCGCATCGAACTCGGGCCGCTCGACCTCGCGCGCTACGAGAGCTTCCTGCCCGGCGGCAGCGCGATCGGCCGCCTGGTGGCGCTGGTGCGGCAGTACCTGTGCCTCGAACTGGAATGGGACGCGCGGCTGAAGCTCCAGCGGGAGCAGGTGCCGCGGACCCGGCTCGGCCGCTACGGGCGCCTGGGCTGGACCACCTGGCTGGGCACGTACCGGCGGGAGGAGGACGCCGCGGACCTGACGCTCGATGCCGAGCGCCTGGTGTCGGCCGGCCGCGGGGTGCGTGCGAGCTACGACGAAACGGCTGCCGGGATGGCGGCGTGAACTGCCTGGAAAAAGGGGACGAGAATGAGTGAGATCAGTCGTGTCGCGTTGTTCGGCAAGCTCAATCCGCTGGCCTACAAGGCGATCGAGGGCGCAACGGTGTTCTGCAAGCTGCGCGGCAATCCCTACGTCGAACTGGAACACTGGATCGCCCAGATCGTCCAGCAGCAGGACTCGGACCTGCACCGGGTGATGAAGCACTTCGGCCTGGACCAGGCGGTGATGGCCAAGGAGATCACCACCGCCCTGGACCGGCTGCCGCGCGGCTCGACCTCGATCACCGACCTCTCGGAGTACGTCAGCAACGCGGTGGAGCGCGGCTGGGTCTACGGCTCGCTGATGTTCCGCGACTACCAGGTACGTACCGGCTTCCTGCTGGTGGGCATGCTCAAGACGCCCTCGCTGCGCAACGCGCTGCTCAACGTCTCGCGCCAGTTCGAGCGGGTGAAGGTCGACGACCTGACCGAGGACTTCGGCAGGATCGTGGCCGGCTCGCCCGAGGAAGCGATGCGCGCCAGCGACGGCAGCGCGGTCGGCGAGGCGGTCCCGGGCGAGGCCAGCGGCGCCATGGCGCCGGCCCAGATGGGCAAGCAGGAGGCGCTCAAGCGCTTTGCCATCGACCTGACGCAGCGCGCGCGGGAAGGCAAGCTCGACCCGGTCACCGGGCGCGACGAGGAAATCCGCCAGATCGTGGACATCCTGATGCGCCGCCGGCAGAACAACCCGATCCTCACCGGGGAGGCCGGCGTGGGCAAGACCGCGGTGGTCGAGGGCTTCGCCCAGCGCATCGCCAAGGGCGACGTGCCGCCGGCGCTCAAGGACGTCTCGCTGATGACCCTGGACGTCGGCCTGCTGCAGGCCGGCGCCAGCATGAAGGGCGAGTTCGAGCAGCGCCTGCGCCAGGTGATCGAGGAGGTGCAGTCCTCGCCCAAGCCGATCATCCTGTTCATCGACGAGGCGCACACGCTGGTGGGCGCCGGCGGGGCGGCCGGCACCGGGGACGCGGCCAACCTGCTCAAGCCGGCACTGGCGCGCGGCACCCTGCGCACCATCGGCGCCACCACATGGGCCGAGTACAAGAAGTACTTCGAGAAGGATCCGGCGCTGACCCGGCGCTTCCAGGTGGTGCAGGTCGGCGAGCCCTCCGAGGAGAAGGCGGTGCAGATGGTGCGCGGCGTGGCGAGCACGCTGGAGAAGCACCACCGCGTGCAACTGCTGGACGAGGCGCTGGAGGCCGCGGTGAAACTGTCGCACCGCTACATCCCGGCGCGCCAGTTGCCGGACAAGGCGGTGAGCCTGCTCGATACCACCTGCGCCCGGGTGGCCGTCAGCCAGCATGCCACGCCGCCCGAGGTGGAGGACTGCCGTCACCGCATCGAGGCTCTCGACACCGAGTTGGAGATCATCGGCCGCGAGGAGGCCATCGGCATCGACGTGACCGCGCGCAAGGCCGGGGTCGAGGACAAGCTCGCGCATGAGCGCGAGCGCCTGGTCGGACTGGAGAAGCGCTGGGCCGACGAGAAGACGCTGGTGGACCGCATCCTGGAGGTGCGCAGCAAGCTGCGCGCCGGCGGCCAGAAGGTGGACCTGAAGCCGGGCGAGCCGGCCAGCCCGCCGGCGCCGGCCCAGCCAGCCCCGGCCCAGCCCGCGGCACCACAGCCGGCGGCAGCCCAGGCGCCGGCGCCGCCCGCTGCAGAGACCGCGGTGTCGCCCGAGGAGCGCGAGAAGCTGCTGGCGGAGCTGCGCGAACTGCAACCAAAGCTTGCCGCGCTGCAGGGCGAGAATCCCCTGATCATGCCCACGGTGGACGAGCAGGCGGTGGCGAGCGTGGTCGCCGACTGGACCGGCATCCCGGTCGGCCGCATGGTGAAGAACGAGGTCGAGGCGATCCTCAAGCTCGCCGACACCCTGGAGCAGCGCATCATCGGCCAGCGCCACGCCCTGGAGATGATCGCGCGGCGCATCCAGACCTCGCGCGCCAAGCTCGACAACCCGAACAAGCCGATCGGCGTGTTCATGCTCGCCGGCACCTCCGGCGTGGGCAAGACCGAGACCGCGCTGGCGCTCGCGGAAGCGCTCTACGGCGGCGAGCAGAACGTGATCACGATCAACATGAGCGAGTACCAGGAGGCGCACACGGTCTCGACGCTCAAGGGCGCGCCGCCGGGCTACGTCGGCTACGGCGAGGGCGGCGTGCTCACCGAGGCGGTGCGCCGGCGCCCCTACTCGGTGGTGCTGCTCGACGAGGTGGAGAAGGCGCACCCGGACGTGCACGAGATCTTCTTCCAGGTGTTCGACAAGGGCTGGATGGAGGACGGCGAGGGCCGGGTGATCGATTTCAAGAACACCCTGATCCTGCTCACCACCAACGCCGGCACCGACCTGATCATGGACCTGTGCAAGGATCCGGAGCTGATGCCGGATCCCGAGGGCATCGCCAAGGCGCTGCGCGAGCCGCTGCTCAAGGTGTTCCCGCCGGCGCTGCTCGGCCGGCTGGTGGTCATCCCCTACTATCCGCTCTCCGACGAGATGATCGGCGCGATCGCCCGGCTGCAGCTCGGCCGCATCGCCCGGCGCATCCGCGACAACCACAAGCTGCCCTTCAGCTACGACGACGAGGTGGTGAAACTGATCGCCAGCCGCTGCACCGAGCTGGAAAGCGGCGGGCGGATGATCGACGCGATCCTCACCAACACCGTGCTGCCGCGCATCAGCGAGGAGTTCCTCAAGCGCATGATGGAAGCCAAGCCGATCGAGCGGGTGCATGTCGGCGTGGCGGGCGGCGACTTCTCGTATGCGTTCGACTGAAGCAGCGGCGGCGGTCCCGGACGACGATCTGCCGGCCGAGGTCGGCATCGCCGATGCCCTCGGCATGGCGGTGCAGGCCCATCGCGCCGGCTACCTGGACAACGCCGAGATCCTCTACCGGCGGATCGTCGAGGCGGTCCCGGACCATGCGGACGCGCTGCATTTCCTCGGCGTGCTGCTGCACCAGCGCGACCGCAGCGAGGAGGCGGTGAGCCTGATCCGCCGCTCGGTCCAGATCGCGCCGCAGGTGGCCGACTGGCACAACAACCTGGGCAACGTCCTGCTCGAGCGCGAGCGTTTCGCCGAGGCGACCGAGGCCTACCGCAGGGCGATCGACCTGGCGCCGGCGCACGCCGGCGCCTGGAACAACCTGGGGGCGCTGCTCAAGGCCCAGGGCCGGTTCGACGAGGCCGCCGATGCCTACCAGGCCGCCATCGAGCGCGATCCGCGGCACGTCGACGCGCACAACAACATGGGCAACCTGCTGTCGAGCATGGGCCGGACGCGCGAGGCGGTGGCGTACTACTGCAAGGCAGTCACCCTGGTGCCGAACCATCCGGAGTCGCGCAAGCTGCTCGGCATCGCCTACTACACCATAGGCAAGATCGACGAGGCGGCCGAGGTCTTCCGCCAGTGGCTCGCGGAGGAGCCCGGGAATCCGACGGCCCGGCACCTGCACGCCGCCTGCTCGGGCAAGGACGTGCCGGCCCGGGCCTCGGACGCCTACGTGGCATCCACGTTCGATGCCTTCGCCGAGAGTTTCGATGCCAAGCTCGGCAAGCTCGAATACCGCGCCCCGCAACTGGTTGCCGACGCGCTTGCCCGCTGGGCCGGCGCGGGTGCCGGACGCCTGGCCGCGCTGGATGCCGGCTGCGGAACCGGCCTGTGCGGTCCGCTGATCGCGCCCTGGGTCGCGCACCTGACCGGGGTCGACCTGTCGGCCGGCATGATCGAGCGGGCGCGCAGCCGCGGCGTCTACAACGATCTGGAACGCGCGGAGCTGACCGCCTTCCTGGAGCGGCAACCGGCGCGCTTCGACCTGATCGTCTCGGCAGACACGCTGGTCTATTTCGGCCCCCTGCAGCCGGTGCTGGCTGCCGCCGCAGGCGCGCTGCGCCCGGGGGGGCTGCTGATCTTCACCGTCGAGGAGGCCGCCGGCGGGAGCGCGCCCGAGGGTTACCGGATCAACCCGCACGGCCGCTACAGCCACCGCCGCGACTACGTGGGCCAGGCGCTGGAGGGCTCGGGACTGGTCGCGGCGGCAATCGAGCCGGCGGTGCTGCGCAACGAGGGCGGCAGCCCGGTCCATGGCCTGGTGGTGTCGGCGCGCAAGCCGGAAAGCATGACAGGCGCAGGCGTGGCAGAGCCGGGCCGGCGCCAGCCTTAGACCGAACCGGGGAGAGTCGCATGGCCAGGGTCATCGAGATCACCACGCCGCTGGGCGCCGACGTGCTGCTGTTCCACCGCATGCGGGCGCGCGAAGAGACCAGCCGTCTGTTCGAGTACGAGATCGACCTGTTGAGCCGCAAGGCCGACGTCGACCTGGACAAGATCCTGGCCGCAAACGTCACGGTCAAGCTCGAACTGCCGGAAGGCAAGACGCGCCACTTCAACGGCTACGTCACCCGCTTCGCCCAGGTCGGGATGTTCGGGCGCTACCACCTTTACCGGGCAGTGGTCCGGCCCTGGCTGTGGTTCCTCACCCGCGGCGCCAACTGCCGCATCTTCCAGGACCTGAGCGTGCCGGAGATTGTGAAGAAGGTCTTCGACGAGTACAGCGTCCAGGATGCGAAGCTCGACGGGCTCACGGCGACCTATTCCAAACGCACCTACTGCGTGCAGTACCGCGAGAGCGATTTCAACTTCGTATCGAGGCTCATGGAAGAGGA
>DATMWM010000217.1:0-2199 GCA_035562535.1 Rhodocyclaceae bacterium
GCGTCGATGCGGTGGAGCTGAACGGCCAGGTGGTCGGCCTGGTGGAGGAAGTCTTCGGGGCCTACTCCGGCCGCCCCTACTCCGCGCCCGGCGTGCGCCTGCATCTGGCGGAGGCGCGCGGCTTCGTCGCCGGCAACCGGGAGCGTTTCGACCTGATACAGGTCGCCCTGCTGGATGCCTTCGGCGCCTCCTCCGCCGGGCTGTACGCGCTGTCGGAGAGCTATCTCTACACGGCGGAGGCGCTGCGCGACTACCTGGAACGGCTGGCCCCGGGTGGAATGCTGGCAATCACGCGCTGGGTCGGCCTGCCGCCGCGCGACACGCTGAAGCTGTTCGGCACCGCGATAGCCGCCCTGCGCGCGCGCGGCGCAACCGAGCCGGGGCGGCAGCTCGCGCTGATCCGGAGCTGGAAGACGGTCACGCTGCTTGTCGCCGAATCGCCCTTCACCCCGGCGCAGGTCGAGGCGATCCGCGCGTTCTGCCGCGCGCGCTCCTTCGACGCGGACCATCTGCCCGGCATGCCGGCCGGCGGCCTCGACCGCTACAACCTGCTCGACCGGCCCTATTTCAGCGAGGGCGCGGCGGCGCTGCTCGGCCCCGCGCCGGAGGACTTCGTCGAGCGCTACAAGTTCGACATCAGGCCGGCCACCGACGACCGCCCGTATTTCTTCCAGTCCTTCCGCTGGCGCACCCTGCCCGAACTGATCGCGGTGCGCAGCCAGGGCGGGCTGCCGCTGATCGACTGGGGCTATCCGGTCCTGGTGGCCACGCTGGCGCAGGCGGTCCTGGTCGGGCTGGCGCTGATCCTGCTGCCGCTGGCGGCGTCGCGGCGAACCCGCCAGGCCGCGAGCCGCGCCGCAGCGGGCCTGAGGTGGCGCGCGGCCGCCTACTTCCTGGCGCTCGGCCTGGGCTTCATGTTCGTCGAGATCGCCTTCATCCAGAAATTCATCCTGTTCCTGCACCACCCGCTCTACGCGGTGGCGGTGGTGCTGTTCGCCTTCCTGCTGTTCGCCGCGCTGGGCAGCCGGACCTCGGCGCGATTGCCGCGGACGGCGCGCCGGCTCCCCTTCTTAGCGGTGGCCGGGCTGGCGGCCGCCTACCTGGCGGTCCTGCCGCCGGTCTTCGCCCTGCTCATGCCGTTGCCCGACGCAGGGCGGATCGCGGTGTCGGTGCTGCTCGTCGGGCCGCTGGCCTTCGCCATGGGGATGCCCTTCCCGCTCGGCCTGGTGGCGCTGGCCGAGCGCGCCGAGGACCTGGTGCCCTGGGCCTGGGGGATCAACGGCTTCGCCTCGGTGGTCGCGGCGATCCTGGCCACCCTGCTGGCGATCCACTTCGGCTTCCGCGCGGTCGTCCTGCTCGCGGCGGTCCTCTACCTGGGTGCCGCCTTCGTCTTTCCCGCCGCGCCGGGCCGGGAACCCGCGGCCGGCGCCCGCTGACAAACCGGGACCGACCCGCCCACGACAAAGGAGAAACCGGCATGGAGGGAATCAGCCCCTACGCGTACATGCAGCAGGTCGCCATGCGCATGCACGACCTGACCGAGCGCAAGGAGATTGAGACCGTGCTCGACGAAGTGGAATACCTGTTCGAGGTGCTCGATCCCGAGATGCAGGACGCGGCCTACCAGTTGATCGAGCAGTTGCGCGCCAAGCTGGCGCAGGCCGCTTGAGCGCCGCCGCGCACTGCCATGCGCAGCGGCGGCTGAATCCCTATGCCGGCGTCGTCCAGATCGTCGAGACCGATGCGGGCCGGGCCCTGTCTGGCGACGCGCTCAACTGGGAGATCCAGCTGCTCGCGGACCGGCCGGCCGGTTGGGGTAGCCTGAACCGGGACCGGATCCGCCAGCAGCATTTTCGCTACGCGGCCTGGTCGGCCGAAGAAGGGCTCGCGCGCTTTCCGCTGCCGCCCGGGCAGGACCGCCGCGCGCTGGAAGCGTCCGCGGCGCGACTGCTCGATGCGCTGCGCGAGCGCCGCCCGCCCTTCCCGCTGGAGGACCGCTGGGAACGCTGGCTGCTGGACGGCGCATCGGGCGAACCTTTCGCCCTGCTCGCCTCGGTCAGCGGGCGCGAGCTGATCCCGCCGCGCGGTTCCGCCGAGTGGCGCGCCTTCTCTCCGGGCACGGCCGCGCAGCCGCCTTTCGAGGCCGTGGAATCGCTGGTCAGGGCGCGCGCGGGCCGGCCGGCGCAGGCACGCTGGTTC
>DATMWM010000218.1:0-2319 GCA_035562535.1 Rhodocyclaceae bacterium
TCCCGGCGCTGCGTATCCGAACTCGCCGCTGTACGCGCCGGGCGTGCCTCCGCCCAATCAGTACCTGCCGGGCTGCCTGGACGACTGCGCGGCCATGGGCTACGCGCGCTCCTACTGCCGCAAGAACTGCAAATACTAGCCAGAACCTAGCCGAAGAACTCGGCGCCGCAGGCCCAGCAGCTCAGGAAGTTGCCCGGGTTCTCCTCGCCGCAGCGCGGGCAGGTCCGGCCGGGCGGCGCCGGCCGCAGCAGGTATTCCTCGATCAGCAGGCGGGCGCGGTCGAGCTGACCATCCTCCATTACCCAGATCTGCGGCCCGGCCACCGCCGGCGGTATCTCGCCCGCGGTGCTCTGGGCGTTCTGGTTGAGCATGCGCGCCTCGATGCCGGCGGCCTGCAGCATGTCCAGGATCAGCTGGCCCTCGGGCAGCGAGCCGGCGTAGTAGGCGATGCGCATGCCGGTCGGTTCAGGCTTTGCCGGCCCGTTCGGTCGCATCCAGCAGCGCCGGCAGCACCACGCCCGCCGGGCCGCGCAGGGCGAAGTCGGCGAGCGCGCTCAACGGCGTGTCGTCGGGATTGATCTCGACCAGCAGCGCGCCGGCCTCGCGCGCAACGCGCGGCAGGTCGGCGGCCGGGTACACCAGCGCGGAGGTGCCGATGCTGAAGAAGATCTCGCAGTCCGCCGCCGCGCGCCGCGCGGATTCGAGTGCCGCCGCCGGCAGCGGCTCGCCGAACCAGACCACGTCCGGCCGCAGCCAGGCCGCGCATTTCGGGCAGCGCGGCGGCGCCGCGTCCGGATCGAAGGCTTCGACCACGCCGCAGCCCGCCGAGCACACGATGCGGGCGATGTTGCCGTGCAGTTCGACGACATCCCTGCTGCCGGCCCGCGCGTGCAGTCCGTCGACGTTCTGGGTGATCAGCGCGAAGCCGGGAATCGACGCCTGCATCTGCGCGAGCGCGAGGTGGCCCGGATTCGGCCGTGCCGCGGCGACCAGCGTGCGCCGCCAGGCGTACCACTCCCACACCAGCTTCGGGTCGCGCCGGAAGGCCTCGGGCGTGGCCAGGTCCTGCGGATCGTAGCGCGCCCACAACCCGGTCTGGGCGTCGCGGAAGGTCGGCACGCCGCTCTCGGCGGAGATGCCCGCTCCGGTCAGCACGGCGAGCTTCCGGGCGCGGCCGAGCGCGTCGATCAGCGCCTGGGGGAACCGCTCGGCCGCGCCCGCGCAGTGCGTCATGGCCGGACGATGCCTCCGAGGCACAGGTACTTCAGTTCCAGGTACTCCTCGATGCCGTAGCGCGAGCCCTCGCGGCCGATGCCGGACTGCTTGATCCCGCCGAAGGGCGCCACCTCGTTCGAGATGATGCCGGTATTGACGCCGACGATGCCGTACTCCAGCGCCTCGCCGACGCGGAAGCAGCGGGCGATGTCGCGCGAGTAGAAGTAGGCGGCCAGCCCGAACTCGGTGTCGTTGGCCATGCGGATCGCCTGCGCCTCGGTGTCGAAGCGGAACAGTGGCGCCACCGGGCCGAAGGTCTCCTCGCGCGCGCACTTCATGTCCGGGGTGACGCCGGCGATCACCGTGGGTTCGTAGAAGGTGCCGCCGAGCGCGTGCCGCCGGCCGCCGGCGAGGATGCGCGCGCCCTTCGCCAGCGCGTCGGCCACGTGCTCCTCGACCTTGCGCAGCGCGGCCTCGTCGATCAGCGGTCCCTGCGCGACGCCCTCGCGCGTGCCGGGGCCGACCTCCAGCGCCTTGACCCGGGCGGCGAGCCGCTCGGCGAAGGCGTCGTAGACCGGGCCGTGCACCAGCAGCCGGTTGGCGCACACGCAGGTCTGGCCGGTGTTGCGGTACTTGGATTGCATCGCGCCCTCGAGCGCCGCGTCCAGGTCCGCGTCGTCGAAGACGATGAAGGGCGCGTTGCCGCCGAGTTCCAGCGAGACCTTCTTCACCGTCGCTGCGCACTGCGCCATGAGCAGCCTGCCGACCTCGGTGGACCCGGTGAAGGAGAGCTTGCGCACGGTCGGGTTGGAAGTCAGCTCGCCGCCGATCGCCGCCGGATCGCCGGTCAGCACGTTGAGCACGCCGGGCGGGAAGCCGGCCCGCTGCGCCAGTTCGGCCAGCGCCAGCGCGGTCAGCGGGGTCTGCTCGGCCGGCTTGATCACCGCGGTGCAGCCGGCCGCCAGCGCCGGCGCGACCTTGCGGGTGATCATCGCCGCCGGGAAGTTCCAGGGCGTGATCGCCGCGCACACGCCGACCGGCTGGCGGATCGCCAGCAGCCGCTTGTCCGCGGTCGGCGAAGGGATGAAGTCGCCATAGGTACGC
>DATMWM010000219.1:0-4926 GCA_035562535.1 Rhodocyclaceae bacterium
CAACCAGCGCCGGGAACTGCACATCAAGGACGGCTTCCTGCTGGTGGTGATGACCTGGACGCTGTTGCCGGCCTTCGCCGCGATCCCGCTGATGAGCTACTTCTGGCCGAAGCTGTCGTTCACCGACGCCTACTTCGAGACCGTCTCCGGGCTGACCACCACCGGGGCCACCGTGCTGTCGGACCTGGACAAGCTGCCCTTCTCGATCAACCTGTGGCGCGGCGAACTGGTGTGGCTCGGCGGCATGGGCTTGATCGTGCTGGCCACCGCCATCCTCCCGCTGCTCGGCGTCGGCGGCCGTCAGATGTTCAAGGCCGAGGCGCCCGGCCCGATGAAGGACACCAAGCTCACGCCGCGCATGGCCGAGACCGCGAAGGGGCTGTGGGCTGTGTATTTCGCGATCTCGATCGCCTGTTTCTTCGCCCTGCGCTGGGCCGGCATGACCTGGGGCGACGCGGTCATCCATACCGGATCGATCATGGGGCTGGGCGGCTTCTCCTCGCACGACGCGAGCTTCGGCTTCTGGGACTCGCCGAAGATCGAACTCGTGACGATGACCTTCATGACCATCGCCGGGATGAACTTCGCCACGCATTTCCTGGTCTGGCGCCAGCGCAGCGCGGCGCCTTACAAGTTCGACCCGGAGGCGCGCTGGTATCTGGTCGTCATGTGGGGGAGCGTGCTCGGCGTGGCCTGGTATCTCTGGTACCTGGACGCCTACGCCGATTTCCTGACGGCGCTGCGCTACGCCGCGTTCAACGTCGTGTCCATCGCCACCACCACCGGCTTCGCCAACACCGACTACAACCTGTGGCCGCTGTTCGCGCCGCTGTGGATGCTTTTCCTCTCCAGCTTCGTCACCTGCTCGGGCTCGACCGGCGGCGGCATCAAGATGGTCCGCGCCATGGTGCTGTACAAGCAGACCTTCCGCGAGGTCATCCGCTCGATGCACCCGGCCGCGGTACAGCCGATCAAGCTCGGCGGCGAGACCCTGCAGAACAACATCGTGTTCGCGGTGCTCGCCTTCGGCTTCATGTACATGGTGCTGATCGTCTCCTTCACCCTGCTCATGGCCTATTCGGGCCTGGACATCGTCACCTCGTTCTCCGCCGTGGTGGCGTGCATCAACAACACCGGCCCGGGGCTCAACCAGGTCGGGCCGGCCACGACCTTTGCCGTGCTCGACGATTTCCAGACATGGATCTGCACGAGCGCGATGCTGCTCGGCCGGCTGGAGATCTTCACCCTGCTCGTGGTGCTCTCGCCGGCGTTCTGGAGAAAGTAGGCGGCGGCCGGGAAAAACCCGGATAATCGGCGCTTTTCGTGCCGTCAGGATCCGCGACCGTGAGCCGTCCACGCAACGACACCTTCCTGCGCGCCCTGCTGCGCCAGCCGACCGAATACACGCCGATCTGGCTGATGCGCCAGGCCGGCCGCTACCTGCCTGAGTACAACGAGACCCGGCGGCGCGCCGGCAGCTTCCTCGAACTGTGCCGCAACCCGCAACTGGCCACCGAGGTGACGCTGCAGCCGCTGGCGCGTTTCGACCTGGACGCGGCGATCCTGTTCTCGGACATCCTGACCGTGCCGGACGCGATGGGGCTGGGGCTGTATTTCGCGGAGGGCGAGGGGCCGAAGTTCGAGCGGCCGCTGCGCGAGGAGTGGGAGATCCGCGACCTGGCGGTGCCCGACCCGGACGTCGGCCTGCGCTACGTGCTCGACGCGGTGTCCGAGATCCGCCGGGCGCTCGCCGGCTCGGTGCCGCTGATCGGCTTCTCCGGCAGTCCGTTCACCCTGGCCTGCTACATGGTCGAGGGCGGCGGCTCGGACGATTTCCGGCGGATCAAGACCCTGCTCTACGACCGCCCCGACCTGCTGCACCACGTCCTGGACGTGAATGCCCGCGCGGTGACCGCCTACCTGAACGCCCAGATCGAGGCCGGCGCCCAGGCCGTGATGATCTTCGACACCTGGGGCGGCATGCTGGCGCACCAGGCCTACCTGGAGTTCTCGCTGCGCTACATCTGCCAGATCGTCGAGGGACTGATCCGCGAGCGCGACGGCGAGCGGGTGCCCTCGATCGTATTCACCAAGAACGGCGGCCACTGGCTGGAGAAGATCGCGGCCTGCGGCTGCGACGCCGTCGGCCTGGACTGGACCTGCGACATAGGCGGCGCGCGCCAGCGGGTCGGCGACAAGGTGGCGCTGCAGGGCAACCTGGATCCTATCGCGCTGTTCGCCAATACGGACTCGGTCGCCCGGGAGGCGCGCAACGTGCTCGACCAGTTCGGCCCCGGCCCCGGCCACGTCTTCAACCTCGGCCACGGCATCTCCCAGTTCACCCCGCCCGACCACGTCGAGGTGCTGGTGAACACGGTGCATCAGCACAGCCGGGAACAGCGCGCCGGCAGGGCCTGACCCTGCCGGAACCGGGCCGGTGAGTACCCGCTCGCGGTTTGCGCGAGCCGTGGCGTGGCCGGATTGCGCGAGTCTGCCGGGCAGGAAAAGTGTGCTCCGCCCCTTGACTTATTCACAGTTCGTTGTTCCAGCCCGGCGGACCAGCCGCCGCCGCCCGGCCGCCGCGGGCGATTTCCAAGGCCATGAATATAAAGCGTATTTTTTGGCACCATTCGCGGGCAAAGTGGGGAAAAGCCTTGTGGCTAGCGGATTTAGGCGATTTCGCGGGCGGATACTCACAAAGTTATCCACAGGTTTTGTGGACAAGAAAATTGCGTTTGTGTTACCGGAAATTAGCCGGTTGATCGCAGGTCGTTTCTAGCTTGCCGCCGCTAAGTTCATGATCTCCTGATATCTGCCCGCCGTTGCTGGGTTCCATGCCGATCGCCCGGGTCGCACTCGACGTTCCGCTGCCCGAACTCGTCGAATATCTCGCCGGCGAGGCCACGGCGGAGGACGTCGGCCGCCTCGTCCGGGTGAGCTTCGCCAGGCGCGAGCGCACCGGCGTGCTGGTCGCGCTGGAACCCGAAGGACGCGTCGCGCCGGAGAAGCTCAAGCCGCTGCTGGCGGTGCGCCGCGACCTGCCGCGCCTGCCGCCGTCCTGGTTCGCGCTGATGGAATTCAGCAGCCGCTATTACCAGCGCGCGCTCGGCGAGACGATCTGCCTCGCGCTGCCGCCGTGCCGCAGGCCCGGCGGGGCCGCGGTCGGTGCGGCGGGCGACCCCCGCCTGCGCGCCTCGCCGGCCGGCGAGGCGGCCGTCGGGACGCTGCCCGCCCGCTCGGTCGCCCGGCGCATACTGGAAGCGGCGGCGCGGGAGGAGGCGCCGCGCCGGTCCAACCTGCGCCGGATTTCCGACCGCGCCGGGCCGGCCCTGGAGCGGCTGCTGGAACTAGGCTGGCTGGCCGAGCTGGAGGAGGATCCGGCCGAGTCGGCCGCGGGGCCTCCGCTGCTGGAGGAGCAGTCAGCGGCGCTCGCCGGCGTGTCGGCCCGCTTCGGCGAGTTCGCGCCCTTCCTGCTGCACGGGGTGACCGGCAGCGGCAAGACCGAGGTCTACCTGCGCCTGGCGCAGGCCGCGCTGGCCAGACGCAGACAGGTGCTGCTGCTGGTGCCCGAGATCGCGCTCACGCCCCAGCTGGAGGGCAGGGTGCGCGACCGCTTCCCGCGCGCCCGGGTGGTCGCCCTGCACAGCGAACTGGCCGCCGGCGCGCGCAGCGGCAGCTTCGTCGCGGCGCTCACCGGCGCGGCGGACATCGTCCTGGGAACCCGGCTGGCGGTGTTCGCGCCGCTGCCGCGGCTGGGGCTGATCGTGGTCGACGAGGAGCACGATCCCTCGTTCAAGCAGCAGGACGGAATGCGCTACTCCGCCCGGGACCTGGCGGTGTATCGCGCCCGGCTGGAGTCGGTGCCGGTGCTGCTCGGCTCGGCCACGCCCTCGCTGGAGAGCTGGCACCACGCGCAGCAGGGCCGCTACGGCATGCTGCGGCTGACGCGGCGCGCCGCGGCCGAGGCGGTGCCGGCGGTGCGTTGCATCGACGTGCGGGATCGCAAGCTGGACCAGGGCATCGCGCCCGAGTTGTTCGAGGCGATCCGCAGCCGCCTGGAACGGCGCGAGCAGAGCCTGGTGTTTCTGAACCGTCGCGGCTATGCGCCGGTGCTGGCCTGCCCGGCCTGCGGCTGGGTCAGCCGCTGCACGCACTGCTCCGCCAATCAGGTCGTGCACCTGGCCGACGCGCGGCTGCGCTGCCACCACTGCGGCGCCGAGTCCGGCATCCCGCGCTCCTGCCCGACCTGCGGCAACCAGGACCTGCATCCCTTCGGCCGCGGCACCCAGCGCCTGGAGAGCGTGCTGGCCGAACGCTTTCCGGATGCGCGCATCCTGCGGGTCGACCGCGACAGCGCCGGCAGCCGGGCGCGCTGGGCGGCGCTGCTGGAGCGCATCCACGCCGGGGACGCGGACATCCTGATCGGCACCCAGATGCTGGCCAAGGGCCACGACTTTCCCCTGCTCACCCTGGTCGGCGTGCTGAACGCGGACGCCTCGCTGTTCGCCGCGGATTTCCGCGCGCCGGAGCGGCTGTTCGCCCAGTTGATGCAGGTCGGGGGACGCAGCGGCCGGGCCGGTCTGCCCGGCGAGGTGCTGGTCCAGACCGCCTACCCGGAGCATCCGCTCTACCGCGCGCTGGCCGCCCACGATTTCGAGCGCTTCGCGCAAAGCCAACTGGAGGAACGCCGCCAGGCCGGCTTCCCGCCCTACGCCTTCCAGGCGCTGCTTACCGCCGACGCCCCGGTCCTGGCCGACGCGCTCGAATTCCTCGCGCGCGCCCGCGAGGCCGCGGTGGACGCCGCCGGCGCGGGGGTGAGCCTGTACGATCCGGTGCCGATGCGGCTCGCGCGCCGTGCCGACCGCGAACGCGCGCAACTGCTGGTGGAATCCGCGAGCCGGCCGGCGCTGCAGGCCTTCCTGCAGG
>DATMWM010000220.1:0-3125 GCA_035562535.1 Rhodocyclaceae bacterium
GAGCCCGCGCCGCGGGCCTGTCGGTGCTGTCCGCGACCGCACAGCCCCGGCGTGCCTCGGGGCGGCCGCCCGCCGAGGAAGCCGCAGCCGATGCGCCGGCCCAGGCGGAGCCGGCGCCGGCGCCCGTTGGCGCGGCCAGCCTGCTCGTCGAACGGCCGTTGCGCTCCGGACAGCAGGTCTACGCGCGCGGACGCGACGTCGTTCTGCTGGCGCTGGCCAGCGCGGGGTCGGAGGTGATCGCCGATGGCAACATCCACGTCTATGCGCCGCTGCGCGGCCGCGCTCTGGCCGGCGCCCGGGGCGACACCGATGCGCGCATCATCACCACCTGCTTCGAACCCGAACTGGTGTCGGTCGCCGGCATCTTTCAAACGTTCGACGACGGCATACCCGAAGCGCTCGCGCGGCGGCCGGTCCAGGTCCGGCTGTCGTCGAGCGGCGCCGGGGAACCGACGCTGGTCATCGAACCGTTGTCCATAGTCTGATATTTGCGGGGCCAGCCGTCCGGCGCGTGGGCCGTTGCCCGGCCCGTTCGGATCGCTTCCGGCCCCAGAGAGGATCCCATGACCCGAATCATCGTCGTAACCTCCGGCAAGGGAGGAGTCGGCAAGACCACCACCAGCGCCGCTTTCGCATCGGGACTCGCGATGTGCGGCTTCAAGACCGCGGTCATCGATTTCGACGTCGGCCTGCGCAACCTCGACCTGATCATGGGCTGCGAGCGCCGCGTGGTCTATGACTTCGTCAATGTCATCAACCGGGAGGCCACGCTCAACCAGGGCCTGATCAAGGACAAGCACTGCGACAGCCTGTTCGTGCTGCCGGCGTCGCAGACGCGCGACAAGCACGCGCTGACCGAGGAAGGGGTCGAGCGCGTGATCGAGGAACTGAAGGCCATGGCCTTCGAGTACATCGTGTGCGATTCGCCCGCCGGCATCGAAACCGGCGCCCTGATGGCGCTGCGCTTCGCCGACGAGGCCCTGGTGGTGACCAACCCGGAGGTGTCGTCGGTGCGCGATTCGGACCGCATCCTCGGCATTCTCCAGGCGAAGTCCAGGCGGGCGCAGGAAGGCCGCGAACCGGTCAAGGAGCACCTGCTGCTGACCCGCTATTCGCCCAAGCGGGTCAATGACGGCGAGATGCTTTCGCACAAGGACGTGCAGGAGATCCTGCGCATCCCGCTGATCGGCGTGATTCCGGAGTCCGAGGCGGTGCTGCAGGCATCGAACCAGGGCACGCCGGCGGTGCACCTCAAGGGCAGCAACGTCGCCGAAGCCTATCTCGACGTGGTGGCGCGGTTCCTCGGCGAGGAACGGCCGATGCGCTTCGTGGACTACCAGAAGCCCGGCTTGTTCAAGCGTCTTCTGGGCGGGAGGTAGGACATGTCCCTGTTGAGCCTCCTGTTCGGAAACAAGCCGAAATCGGCCGAGGTGGCGAAGGAGCGGCTGCAGATCATCCTGGCGCGCGAACGCACCGGCCGCAGCGCGCCGGATTTCCTGCCCGCGCTGCAGAAGGACCTGGTCGAGGTGATACTGCGCTACGTCTCGATCAAGCCCGAAGACATCAAGGTCGCGCTGGAACGCCAGAACAATTTCGATGTGATCGAGGTCAACATCGTGGTTCCGGAGATTCCCGCGCAGCCCGTATCCTGCCAGTCGGCGGTCCGCACGCCCTGACCTTGCCGCGGCGCACGCTGCGGAAGCTTGCCCGGCGCGGATGCGGTGATCGGTTGCAGCACCCGGCAGCTTGCGGCGCTGCCGAACGCGACCTGGCGTTCGGCACGCACGGCGGGGACGACTTGGAGGACGTGGTCCGGCATATGGATTCAGGCGCGAACTTCCGCTTCGACAACTCCTACGCCCGCGAGTTGGAGGGGTTCTACGTGGCTTGGCGGCCGGCTGCCGCACCGGAACCGCGGCTGCTGTTCCTCAACCGCTCCCTGGCGACGGAGCTCGGTCTAGATGTCGCGGCGCTGGACGGCCCCGAAGGTGCGGCGATATTCGCCGGGAAGACCCTGCCCGCGGGCGCCGAACCGCTGGCCCAGGCCTATGCCGGCCACCAGTTCGGCGGCTTCTCGCCCCAACTCGGCGACGGCCGGGCGCTGCTCCTCGGCGAGGTGATCGACCGGCACGGACGCCGCCGCGACATCGCCTTCAAGGGTTCCGGCCGCACGCCCTTCGCGCGCAACGGCGACGGCAAGGCCGCCGTCGGACCGATGCTGCGCGAGGTGCTGATCGGCGAGGCGATGCACGCGCTGGGCATCCCCACCACGCGCGCGCTTGCCGTCGTGGCCACCGGCGAGCCGGTCCATCGCGAACGCACGCTGCCCGGGGCGGTGCTGACGCGCGTGGCTTCAAGCCACATTCGCGTCGGGACCTTCGAGTACTTCGCCGCGCGGGGCGACATGCAGCGGGTGCGCAGACTCGCCGAATACGCGATCGCCCGGCACGACCCCGAACTCGCGGACGCAGCGCAGCCCTTCCTGGCGCTGCTGCGGGCCGTGACGGAGCGTCAGGCGGCGCTGGTCGCCCTCTGGATGAATGCGGGATTCATACACGGCGTGATGAACACCGACAACATGGCGATCTCCGGCGAGACCATCGACTACGGTCCCTGCGCCTTCATGGAGGCCTACGACCCCGGTGCGGTGTTCAGTTCCATCGACCACCGGGGACGCTACGCCTTCGCCAACCAGCCGGAGATCGCATCCTGGAACCTCGCGCGACTGGCCGAAGCGCTGCTGCCCCTGATCGCGGACGACGTCGAGCGGGCGGTGGCGCTGGCCACCGAGGTTGTCGCCGCCTTCCCGGACCGATACCGCAGATATCTGCTGCGCGGACAGCGCGCCAAGCTCGGCCTGCGCCGCGGCAACCCGGAGGACGACGGCAGCGATGCCGCGTTGGCCGAAGACTGGCTCGTCCTGCTTCATGCCGAGCGGGTGGACTTCACCCTGGGCTGGCGGCGGCTTGCCGATGCGGCGGCCGGCGACGAGGCGCCGCTGCGCGCGCTGTTCGCCGACACGAGCGCACCCGACGCATGGCTTACGCGCTGGCGCGCACGCTGCGCGGCCGAGGACCAGGGCGCGGGTACCGATCCGGCGATCGCCGGGATCGAGCGCACCGGAG
>DATMWM010000221.1:0-3630 GCA_035562535.1 Rhodocyclaceae bacterium
CCATGGCCGCCGTGCTCGCACAGCTCCTGCATGACCACGGCATCCGCCCCGCGCGGGATCGGCGCCCCGGTGAAGATGCGCGCCGCGGTGCCCGGGGCGAGCGGCGCCCCGGCGCTGCCCGCCGGGATGCGCTGCGAGACCGGCAGCCGGGTGCCCGCCGCCGGCACGTCGGCGCAGCGCACCGCGTAGCCGTCCATGGACGTGTTGTCCAGCGGCGGCACGTCCAGGTCGGAATACTGCGGCTGGGCCAGCACGCGGCCGTCGGCCTCCATCGTGGCGACATCCTCGATCCCGGCCACCGGCCGCGCCGCCGCCAGCAGCCTGGCCAGCGCCGCGTCGAAGTCGAGCATGCTCATCGGAGCTGCAGGTAGGTCATGACGAACCCCGCGATGCGGTCGTAGTCGTTCAGATCGAACAGCGGCAGCGAAGTTTCGATCGGCACGTCGCTCGCCAGCGCCACGATGTGCGGATTCTCCGGGAACATCAGCGGCCGGCCGTGGGCCGGGCGATGCACTTCCAGCTTCGGGATCGCCGAGGCCTTGTAGCCTTCCACCAGCGCGAGGTCGCAGGGCGAGAGGATCGCGAGCTGATCCTCCAGGGCCGGCTCGCGCCGCCCGCGCAGCTCGTGCATCAGCACCCAGCGCTGGTCGGAGGTGAGCAGCACCTCGCTGCAGCCGGCCTCCCGGTGGCGGTAGGAATCCTTGCCCGGCTTGTCGATGTCGAAGCCGTGGTGGGCGTGCTTGATCAGCGACACGACCAGCCCCTCGAGCACGAAGCGCGGGATCAGGTTCTCGATCAGCGTGGTCTTGCCTGCGCCGGAGTAGCCGGCGAAACCGAACACCTTCAAGGGCGGTCCTCCACCGCGCAGCGGTCGCAGGGCACGGTGAACACCGGCGCGAAACCGCCGCCCGGGGTGCGGAAGTTCGTGGTCTGCCCCTGGTAGAGCCGGGCGGTCACCAGTTGGACACGGCCGCGATAGACGTAGTTGCGCAGATCCACCTTCAGATCCACCGGCTCGCCGTCCAGCTCGATGCGCCGCTCGCTCGGCGGCACCAGCGCCTGGGCGATGTAGGTGCCGTCGAGGATCTCCTCGAACACCCGGCGGGTGAGCTTGTCGCCCCGGTAGGCGGCCTTGCTGCCGTAGCCGGCGGCCGGCTTGAAGAAAAGCTGCCTGCGCCGCCGCCACAGCTCCTCGGCCTTCTCGCGGCCGACCGCCTCGGCGCGCGGAATCCCGCCGAGCAGCACCGCGCGCGTTTCGGCATCGACGCCGAAGCGCTCCAGCGTCGCCGCGTCGCTCAGCGCGATCAGGTTGCGCTTGTCCGCGTACAGGGCGTGGGCGCGCGGATGCGGCGTGAGCACCACGCCGCCGGCCATCCAGGCGCGGCGCAGCGCGGCGGCGTTGGCCGCCTCCAGGCCGAAATCGGTCAGGCGGTTGTAGACCAGGTCGATGCGCCGTTCTCCGCGCCACAGCGCGCCGTCGCGCCAGGCCAGTTCCTCCGGGTCGCAGATCAGCGCGGGGATGCCGTGGCGCTCGAACAGGTGCTGGAACAGCACGAACTCGGGGGCGAGATACTGGTCCTGGGGCGTCTCGTCGACGATGGCGATGCAGGTAAGCGGCGCCTCGCCGCGCTCCAGCCGCCATTCCTCGCGGAACATGTCCACGAACACCCGTTCCAGCGAGCCGGCGCCGACGCCGCCGGGGATCATGGCCGCCACCGATTCGCAGCAGGCCTGCTGGGCGCGGGCCAGCACGGCGTTGAGCAGGCCGCCGCCGGCGTTGGTGTTCACCTCGATCAGCTGCGGGCCCTGCGCGCCGAGATGAAAGTCGTAGCCCAGGAACACCCCGGCCGCGCGCGGCACGTGGCGCGCCGCCTCGGGCGCGTAGGCCATCGCGTGCTCCACGTACGCCGGGAGCGCCACCACGCGCTCGACCGCCGCGACGATCGCGTCCATGCGGGCGATCTCGCGCTCGCCGACGAACACCGCCGAATCCGAGAACAGGTTCGGCCGGCTCTCCACGATCATGCGCTGCAGGTCCGCGCCGCTCTCGTTCTTGCGCAGCTCGCCCTGCAGCGCCGTTCGGTCGAGCGAAAAGCACTGGCAGACCTGGTTCAGCCTGGCCGCCAGTTCGGTGCAGGTCAGTTCCGCGCCGAGCCCGTGGGGCGCGCGCGGAATGCCCTGCAGTTCGGGCGGACATTCGGATCTGAGCGGGGACGATGACATGGGGACACGGCGCAGAGGCTGAGGCGGGCGCCCGCCCTTGGGGCGCAGCGGTCGAGGCGGATTCTAGCATCCGCCGCGGCCCGGGCCGCCGCTACGCCCCGCCCGGGGCGAAGAAGCCGAGCACGTCCGCGAGTTCGCGGGTGCGGCGCATCGGCGGCAGGCTGCGCCAGACCTTGCGCCCGTAGGGCCGCGCGACCAGCCGCGGGTCGCAGATCATGAGCACGCCGCGGTCGGCCTCGTCGCGGATCAGCCGGCCGGCGCCCTGCTTCACGCTGATCACCGCCCGCGGCAGCTGATACTCCATGAAGGCGTTGCGGCCGAGCTGCTCCAGGTGGCGGATGCGCGCCGCCAGCACCGGGTCGTCCGGCGGCGCGAACGGCAGCCGGTCGATGATCACCACCGACAGCGCCTCGCCGCGCACGTCCACCCCCTCCCAGAAGCTCTGGCTCGCCACCAGCACGGCGTTGCCCAGCCGGCGGAAGCGCGCCAGCAGCTCGCTCTTGGCGCCCTCGCCCTGCAGCAGCAGCGGCGCCTCGAAGCGCTCGGCGGCGAAGCGCTGGCCGAGCAGCTCGTGGATGCGGCGCATGGCGCGCAGCGAGGTGCACAGCACGAAGGCCCGGCCGCCGGCGGCCCGGATCACCGGGAACGCCGCATCCGCCACCGCCGCGGCATAGGCCGGACTGTTCGGGTCGGGCATGTTGTTCGGCGCGTAGAGCACCGCCTGGTTCGGATAGTCGAAGGGACTGTCCCAGCATCCGGTGGCCGGATCGTCGAGACCCAACTCGCCGCAGTAGTGGTCGAAGCGGCCCTCGACCGCCAGCGTCGCCGAGGTGAAGATCCAGGCGCGCGGATGGCCGGAGAACTGGCGGCGGAACACGTCCGCCACCTCCAGCGGCGTGCTGTTGAGCTGCAGCGACTGGGCGTAGGCCTCGGTCCAGCGCACCAGCTCGGGCGCCTCGGGCGCGCGCCAGCGCGCGAGCCGCGCCGCCGCCTCCTGCGCCCTGTGCCAGCAATTCGCCAGTCCCTCGCTGCGCTCGGCCTGGCTCTCCAGCAGGCTCGTGAGATCGCCGAGCCGCTCCGCCAGGGCCGCCACCGCCGGCTGGAAGCGCGGATGCTCCGCCAGTTGCGCATGGCCCATGCGTCCGGGCTCCTCGCCGACCGCCAGGCGCAGGTCCTTCGCCGCCTTATCGAGCGCGCGGCAGGCCTCCTGCAGCGGCGGGAAGTCCGGCGCACCCGCCAGCGCCTCGGCGCGCGCATCGCGCACCAGGTCCAGGAGCTGGCCGGTGGACAGGCTCTCGCCGAAGAACAGCGAGGCGGTCTCCGGAAGCTGGTGCGCCTCGTCGAAGATCACCGCGTTGCAGGCCGGCAGCAGCTCGCCCAGTCCCTCGTCGCGAAGCATGACGTCGG
>DATMWM010000222.1:0-4387 GCA_035562535.1 Rhodocyclaceae bacterium
GATCTGCGCCGGCCAGAACAGGAGGTAACCGAGGAATCCGAGCAGGGCCAGGGCGACGAGTGCGAGCAGGGCGGTCTTCTTCATGGTCGGTCCGATCAGGGTTGAGTGGCCAGCGACACGGCGAGGCATCCGGGCGCGTGCCGCGCCCAGGCGCGGCAGGCCTCGCTGACGGTGCCGAAATGGATGTCCACGGTGTCGTCGATGTCTTCGGCATAGCCGCCGGCCATGGCCAGGGCCACCGGCACGCCGCGCGACAGGCAGGTGTCCAGCACCAGCCGGTCGCGCCGCGCCAGGCCCGCCTTGGACAGCGCCAGCCGGCCGAGCCGGTCGCCGGCGTAGGGATCGGCGCCGGCGAGGTAGATCGCCAGTTCCGGCTCGAATCGGCGGAACAGCGCGGCGAGCGCATCCGCCAAGGCATCCAGGTAGTCCGCGTCGCCGGTGCCGTCCGGCAGTTCCACGTCAAGGTCGCTGCTCGCCTTGCGGAAGGGGAAGTTCTTGGCCCCGTGCAGCGAAAGCGTGAACAGGGTCGCGTCGCCGGCGGCGATCGCCGCGGTGCCGTCGCCCTGGTGCACGTCGCAGTCGATCACCGCGACGCGTTCGGCGAGTCCCTCGGCCTGCACGCCGCGCGCGGCTACCGCCGCGTCATTGAATACGCAGAAGCCGGCGCCGCGGTTGCGGTGGGCGTGGTGGGTGCCGCCGGCGAGGTTCACCGCCACGTGCTCGCGCAGCGCGGCGCGGCAGGCGGCGAGCGTGGCGCCTGCGGAGCGCCGCGAGCGCTCGACCATCTGCGGCGACCAGGGAAAGCCGATCGCGCGGATCTCCTCGGCGGACAGGCTGCCGTCCGAGGCGCGGCGCACATAGGCCGGGTCGTGCGCGCGCCCGAGTTCCGCGTCGCTCGCCGCCGCGGGCTCGGTCAGCCGCGCGAGCGGCAGTTCGCGCTCGACCCGGCGGCGCAGCCGGGCGTACTTTTCCATCGGGAAGCGGTGTCCCGGCGGCAGCGGCAGGACGTAGCGGTCGGTGTAGTAGGCGATCACCAGGGGATCGGCTGGCGGTCGCGGAAGAAGCCGCCTGAGGGACCGTCGTCCGGCAGCGTGGCCAGCCAGAGCGCGGTGTCGGCGCCTTCCTCGACCGAGCGCGGCGCGTTCGGCCCGCCCATGTCGGTGCGCACCCAGCCCGGGCACATCGAGTTGACCTTGATGTTGGTGTCCTTCAACTCGGCGGCCAGGATGCGGGTCACTGCGTTCAGCGCCGCCTTGGAGATGCGGTAGGCCGGCGTGCCCGCCTGCATGTCGCACATCTGGCCGAGCCCGCTGGACATGTTCACGATGCGCCCGGAGTCGTGCCGGCGCATCAGCGGCAGCAGGGCCTGGGTGACCGAGACCGTGCCAATTACGTTGGTCTCGAAGGTCCAGCGCAGCGCCTCCAGATCCAGCTCGGCGATCGAGGTGGAGTGGCGGTCGATCAGGATGCCGGCGTTGTTCACCAGCACGTCGAGCCGGCCGTAGCGCCGGTCGATCCAGTCGCGCAGCGCCGCGGCGCTGGCCGCCTCGCGAACCTCCAGTTGATGGAAATCCACGTCCAGTTCGCGGGATTTCAGTTCCGAGGCGGCGAGCTGTCCCTGGGCCTGGTCGCGGCTGGTCAGTACCACGGTCATGCCCGCGACCGCCAGTTGCCGGGAGATTTCCAGGCCGAGGCCGCGGTTTGCCCCGGTCACCACCGCGATTCTTCTTTCCGTCATGAAATGGCTCCGTTTGCGTCCCACCCCGAATGCTAATGCCTGGCGGCAGCGCGCGCCACAGGGGCGGCCCGGCGCCCGGTTCCCGATTACAATCGGACCCTGTCTTGTTCAGGGACGCCCTGCCATGAAAACGCCGAAAATTCTCGCCGTACCCGTCCTGCTCGCGCTTGCCGCCCCCTGGGCCGCGGCGCAGCAGCCCGAGGTGCCGCCGGACAACCGCCAGCTCGTGAGCATGCCGCCGCTGCCCGCCGCGCTGATGCGCGAGGACATGATCGATCACCTGGCGGCGCTGAACGAGATCGTGGCGCTGCTCGGCGAAAACAAGCTCGCGGAGGCCGGCGACGTGGCCGAGAAGCGGCTGGGCCGCTCGACCATGGGCCGGATGATGGTCAAGGCCAAGGGCATGGGGCCGGGGCGCTTCATGCCGCCCGAGATGCACGCCATCGGCATGTCGATGCACGACGCCGCCAGCGAGTTCGCGCAGCTCGCCAAGGCCGGCGACCGGTCGAAGGCGCAGGCGGCGCTGGCAGGCATCACCGGCAAGTGCGTGGCCTGCCACGCGTCCTTCCGCGTCCGCTGACGCGCTCGCAATGCGCTACGCCGACCTACGCGACTTCGTCGCTCAGCTCGAACGGCTGGGCGAGCTGAAGCGCGTCCCGGTCGAGGTGGATCCGCGGCTGGAGATGACCGAGATCTGCGACCGGGTGCTGCGCCGCGGCGGCCCCGCGATCCTGTTCGAGCGGCCGAAGGGGCATTCCATCCCGGTGCTCGGCAACCTGTTCGGCAGCGTGCGCCGCGTGGCGCTCGGCATGGGCGAGGACAGCGCCGATGCGCTCGCCTCGCTGCGCGAGATCGGCCGGCTGCTGGCCTACCTCAAGGAACCCGAGCCGCCGAAGGGGCTGAAGGACGCCTGGGAGAAGCTGCCGGTGCTCAAGCAGGTGCTGAACATGCAGCCGAAGTTGGTGTCCTCGGCACCCTGCCAGGAAATCGTCTGGGAGGGCAGAGACGTCGACCTGTCGCGGCTGCCGATCCAGACCTGCTGGCCGGGCGACGCCGCGCCGCTGATCACCTGGGGGCTGACGGTCACCCGCGGGCCGGCCAAGTCGCGCCAGAACCTGGGCATCTACCGCCAGCAGGTGATCGCAGCCAACAAGCTGATCATGCGCTGGCTGGCGCATCGCGGCGGGGCGCTGGATTTCCGCGACCACTGCGCGGCCACGCCGGACCAGCCCTTCCCGGTGGCGGTGGTGATCGGCGCCGACCCGGCGACCATCCTCGGCGCGGTGACGCCGGTGCCGGATACGCTCTCCGAATATCAGTTCGCCGGCCTGCTGCGCGGCGCCAAGACCGAGCTGGTGAAGTGCCTCGGCTCGGAGCTGCAGGTGCCGGCCTCCGGCGAGATCGTGCTCGAAGGCGCGATCCAGCCGGGCGAGACCGCGATGGAAGGCCCTTACGGCGACCACACCGGGTATTACAACGAGCGCGCGGCCTTCCCGGTCTTCACCGTCGAACGGATCACCATGCGCCGCAATCCGATCTATCACAGCACCTATACCGGCAAGCCGCCTGACGAGCCGGCCATGCTCGGCGTGGCGCTGAACGAGGTGTTCGTGCCGCTGCTGCAGAAGCAGTTCCCGGAGATCGTCGATTTCTATCTGCCGCCGGAGGGCTGCTCCTACCGGCTGGCGGTGGTGAGCATGCGCAAGCAGTACCCGGGGCACGCCAAGCGGGTGATGTTCGGCATCTGGTCCTTCCTGCGCCAGTTCATGTACACCAAGCTGATCGTGGTCACCGACGAGGACGTGGACATCCGCGACTGGAAGGAGGTGATCTGGGCGCTCACCACCCGGGTGGATGCCGCGCGCGACACCGTGATCGTCGAGAACACGCCGATCGACTACCTGGACTTCGCCTCGCCGGTGGCCGGGCTGGGCAGCAAGATGGGCATCGACGCCACCAACAAGTGGCCGGGCGAGACCGCCCGCGAATGGGGCAGGCCGATCGTGATGGACGAGGCGGTGAGGCGCCGGGTCGATCAGATCTGGGCGAGGCTTGGACTCTGAGCATCCACCCCCATATTGGGGCTGGCGCGACCGAAGCGCCGTCCTCATGACCACGAAAGGGTTCGAGATGAACGTTCCCGCAACAGATCCGGCTCCGGGCCGCGTCGTCGATGTTCCGAGCGACGGGCTGATCCGCCTGACCCACCTCATGTACCTGCTGCACGCGATCGGCCTGGGCATCGGCGCGTTCTCGCAGGCGGCCACCGTGGTCGGCGCCTTCGTCTTCGGCTGGACCTCGATCATCGCGATCATCATCAACTACGTGAAGCGCGACGAGGTGCGCGGCACCTTCCTGGAGAGCCACTTCCGCTGGCAGGCGGGCACCTTCTGGTGGTGCCTGCTCTGGCTGGTGATCGGCGTCGTGCTCTACCTGCTGGTGGTCGGCTTCCTGCTCAACTGGCTGGTGTTCGGGCTGGTCGGCATCTGGGCGATCTACCGGATCGCGCGCGGCTGGCTGGCGCTGGACGGGCGGCGCGAGATGCCGGTCTGAAGCAGGCCGCGGGCCGGCGCGCAGATCGACCATGAGCCGGCCCGCGGGCGAGCGCTTCCTGCTCTACTCGGCGGAGCAGCTCGATCCGGTGCTCGA
>DATMWM010000223.1:0-2068 GCA_035562535.1 Rhodocyclaceae bacterium
GTGTCGGCCTGGCGGGAAAGCGAATCGCGCATGGCTGGGCTCAAAACACCCGCTCTCGCAGGATGTCGAGCAGATAGCGGCCGTAGCTGTTCTTCGCGAGCCCCTGGGCGAGAATCTCGAGCTGGGCGGCGTCGATGTAGCCCATGCGGTAGGCGATCTCCTCCGGGCAGCAGATCTTCAGGCCCTGCCGCTTCTCGATGGTCTGGATGAACTGCGAGGCCTCGATCAGCGACTCGTGGGTGCCGGTGTCCAGCCAGGCGTGGCCGCGGCCCATGACCACCACCTTGAGCGCGCCGAGTTCCAGGTAGCGGCGGTTCACGTCGGTGATCTCCAGCTCGCCGCGCGGCGAGGGCTTCAGCGCCTCGGCGATCCCGACCACCCGGTTGTCGTAGAAGTACAGGCCGGTGACCGCGTAGCGCGACTTCGGCCTGGCCGGCTTCTCCTCCAGGCTGATCGCGCGCCCCTGCGCGTCGAACTCGACCACGCCGTAGCGCTCCGGGTCGTGCACCGCGTAGGCGAACACGGTCGCGCCGTCCTCCTGCTCGGAGGCCACCTTGAGGTCGTCGCCGAATTCGTGGCCGTAGAAGATGTTGTCGCCGAGCACCAGGGTGCAGTCGTCGGCGCCGATGAAGCGCCTGCCGATGATGAACGCCTGCGCCAGGCCCTCGGGCGCAGGCTGCACCGCGTAGGTGAGATCCAGGCCCCACTGGCTGCCGTCGCCGAGCAGCTGCTCGAAGCGCGGCGTGTCCTGGGGCGTGGAGATCACCAGGATCTGCCGGATGCCCGCCAGCATCAGCGTGGACAGGGGGTAGTAGATCATCGGCTTGTCGTAGATCGGCAGCAGCTGCTTGGACACCACCTGGGTGACCGGGTAGAGCCGCGTGCCGGAGCCGCCGGCCAGGATGATGCCCTTCCTCATGCGTTCCCCCTGCCGCCGTAGTTGTCGGCGATCCAGTTCTTGTAGGCGCCGCTGGTGACGTCCGCCACCCACGCCTGGTTGTCGAGATACCACTGCACGGTCTTGCGAATGCCGCTGGCGAAGGTCTCGGCCGGCCGCCAGCCGAGTTCGCGTTCGATCTTGCGCGCGTCGATCGCGTAGCGCCGGTCGTGCCCCGGGCGGTCCTTGACGAAGCTCATCAGCTTGGCGTACGGCGTGACCGGCGAGCCTGGATGCAGCTCGTCGAGAAGGGCGCAGATCGTCTTCACGATCTCGATGTTCGGCATCTCGTTCCAGCCGCCGATGTTGTAGGTCTCGCCCGGGCGGCCGCGCTCCAGCACCACGCGGATCGCGGCGCAGTGATCGCTCACGTAGAGCCAGTCGCGCACGTTCATGCCGTCGCCGTAGATCGGCAGCGGCCTGCCCGCCAGCGCGTTGGCGATCATCAGCGGGATCAGCTTTTCGGGGAACTGGTAGGGCCCGTAGTTGTTCGAGCAGTTGGTGGTCAGGACCGGCAGCCCGTAGGTGTGGTGGTAGGCGCGCACCAGGTGGTCGGAGGCCGCCTTCGAGGCAGAGTACGGGCTGTTCGGCGCGTAGGCCGTGGTCTCGGAGAAGGGCGGGTCGGCGGGCCCCAGCGAGCCGTAGACCTCGTCGGTGGACACGTGCAGGAAGCGGAAGCGCGCCTTCGCAGCCTCGTCCAGCCCGCCCCAGTAGCCGCGCACGCATTCGAGCAGCGTGAAGCTGCCGTCGATGTTAGTGCGGATGAACTCGCCCGGGCCGAGGATCGAGCGATCCACGTGGCTCTCGGCGGCGAAGTTCACGATCGCCCGCGGGCGATGCTCGGCGAGCAGCCGGGTGACGAGGTCCGCATCGCCGATGTCGCCGTGCGCGAACACGTGGCGCGCATCGCCGCGCAGGCTGTCCAGGTTGTGCAGGTTGCCTGCGTAGGTAAGCTTGTCCAGGTTGACCACGCGCTCGTCGCTGCCGGCCAGCCAGTCGAGCACGAAGTTGGCGCCGATGAAACCGGCGCCGCCGGTGACCAAAATGCAGTCGTTCATGGTCGGGTTCGCCGGATCGCCATCGAATGAAGGGCCGCGGCCCGCGCCGCGCTCCCAAGATGTCTTGCCGTCC
>DATMWM010000224.1:0-3710 GCA_035562535.1 Rhodocyclaceae bacterium
AAGACCCCGGTGTAGGCGATCGCCGCCCAGGCCGCCGCGCCCGGGACGATGCGCCGGCCCGCGGCGAGTTCCCAGGCGTAGAAGGGCAGCATGGCGACCAGGCCGACCGCCGCGATGCAGGCGAGGAACGCGAGCGGGTGCAGGCTGGCCGGTCGCCGCGGCAACAGGTTGGTGTAGAGGGCCCAGGTCAGCACCGAGGCGAGGATCCACAGGTCGCCGGCGTTGAACCGCAGCGCGGCCAGGAACCGCAGTTCGCCTTGTCCGATGATCGCCAGCACGCCGAGCAGGGACACGGCCACGCCGCCCGCCTCCGCCCGCCTGACATGCCTGCCGAACGCCGCCCAGGCGATGACGATGATCAGCAGCGGGATGAAGGCGTTCAGCAGCACGCCGTTGATCGCGCTGGTCTGCTGCAGCCCGGTGTAGGCGAGCGCGTTGTAGAAGCCGGTGCCGAGCAGCCCGAGCAGCAGCAGGCTGCGCCGGCCGGCGCGGACCTCGGGCCACTGCCGGCGCAGGTGCGGCCAGGCCAGCGGAGCGATCAGGGCGAGCGCGATCACCCAGCGCCAGAATGTCAGCGCGATCGGCGGTACCTCGTCGCGCACGGCGCGGCCGACCACCCAGTTGCCGGCCCAGAAGAGCTGGGTCAGCGCGAGCAGCAGGATCGGCGAGAGCAGGGCCTGGCGCAGGCGGGCGAGCATGGACGCTTCAGCGGCAGGCGCGGGCGGGCGCCCGGATGCGAGAATGCGGCTCCCTTCGGAGTGCCACTGCCACGAAAAGATGCACGAGCTGGACGGTCCCCTGCGGCCTGCGGCCGCTCACGGCGAATCCTGCCACAAGCGCCTGGGCGGTGCGCCGCCGCGGCTCGCCCTTGCCTTGCTCCTGTCCGCGCTGATCGGCGCCTGCGCCTCGCCGGGTTACGAATCGAAGCCCTGGCCGCCGCGGCCGGCCGACCGGCCGGCGCCGGTCGAGGAACCGGTTCGCCCGCTGCCCGCCGAGCCGGCGCCCGCGCCGCCCGTGCCGGTTCCTGTGCCCGCGCCACCCGCACCCGTGCCGCCGCCCGCGCCCGCGCCGCGCGAGGGCAAGGCGGAGGTGCTGCGCCTGCTCCCGGCCGGTGTGTCGGACCGCGCCGGATGGGCCGCCGACATCGCCGCCGCCTTCGCCGCGCTGCGCATCCCGACCACGGCATCCAACGTCTGCGCCGCGATCGCGGTGATCGAGCAGGAGTCGAGCTTCCAGGCCGACCCGGTGGTGCCCGGCCTGTCGCGCATCGCCTGGAACGAGATCGAGGCGCGGCGCAAGCGCTACGGCGTGCCGCGCGCGGTGCTCGATGCGGCGCTCGCGAAATCTTCCCCGGACGGACGCAGCTACAAGTCGCGCATCGACGCCTTGCGCACCGAGCGCCAGATGAGCGCGCTGTTCGAGGACATGATCGCCGAGCTGCCCTACGGCGAAAACCTGTTCGCGCGCTACAACCCGGTGCGCACCGGCGGCCCGATGCAGGTCGGCGTGCGCTTCGCCGAGGAACAGGTGCGCGCGGCGCCCTATCCCTACCCGCACGCGGCCAACGTTCGCCACGAGGTGTTCACCCGGCGCGGCGGGGTGTACTTCGGCATCGCCTACCTGCTCGACTACCCGGCGCCCTACGAGGAGCCGCTGTACCGCTTCGCCGACTTCAATGCCGGGCGCTACAGCGCGCGCAACGCCGCCTTTCAGTCCGCGCTGGCGAAGCTCGCGCGGCAGCGGCTCGACCTGGACGGCGACCTGCTGCGCTACGAGCCGGGCGGGGCGCCGGCGCAGGAACCGAGCCAGACGCAGCGCGCGCTCGACGCGATCGCCCCGCGGCTGCGCATGAGCCGGGCCGAGATGCAGCGCGACCTGGCGCTGGAGAAGTCGCCGGCCTTCCAGGACACGCCGCTCTACCGGCGGGTGTACGCGCTGGCCGAGCAGGCCGGCGGGGAGAAGCCGCCCCGGGCGGTGCTGCCGCAGATCGACCTGAAGAGCCCGAAGTTCAGGCGCAAGCTGACCACCGAATGGTTCGCCCGGCGCGTGGCCGCGCGCCACGCTGCCTGCCTGGCGCGCGACGCGCACAAGGCGGCGGGACTATAATCCGCCCAAAATTACCTCGGCATAGGGAGGCCGGCATGAACCTGGAAAAGGTGGTCTTCGGATTCTTCATCGTTTTGGCCGCGACGCTGAACTTCGGCTTCTTCATCGGCGACATCGAGCGCCCCGACCTGCACAACGTCTACGAGCTGTTCGCCGCCCTGGTGGTGAGCCTGGTGGCCACGGTGCTCAAGTTCGGCGACCGCACGCAGATCGGCGCGGTCCATCTGTCGACCAGCCTGGTTGCAGACCTGCAGTTGATCGCCGCGGCGGTCACCTGGGCGATCGCGGTGCACGTCACCGGCGTGGGCATGACCGCGCACGTCACCTCGAGCGTGGTCTCGCTGTCCGGCGGCGCGCTGTTCGCCAACATCGTCTCCGTGATCATCCTGATCGCCGAAACCGTGATGCTGCGGCGCTAGCGGCGTGAACAGCATCTTCTTCCTGGTCCTGCGGCGCATGCGCGCGCCGCTGATCGTGCTGATCGGCATCTACGCGGTGTCGGTGCTCGGGCTCACCCTGGTGCCGGGCGTGGATGGCGAGGGCAAGCCGGCGCCGCCGATGAGCTTTTTCCACGCCTTCTACTTCATCAGCTACACCGCTACCACCATCGGCTTCGGCGAGATCCCGAACGCCTTTTCCGACGGCCAGCGGTTGTGGGTGACCTTTTCGATCTACCTGACCGTGGTCGGCTGGTCCTACTCGCTCGTCACCCTGCTGGCGCTGCTGCAGGACAAGAGCTTCCAGAACACGCTGGTGGCCTCGCGCTTCGCCCGCCGGGTGAAGCGGATCAATGTTCCGTTCTACCTGGTGTGCGGCTGCGGCGAGACCGGCGGGCTGATCTGTCATTCGCTGGACCTGCTCGGCCAGGCCTTCGTCGTCCTGGAAAAGGACGAACTGCGCGTGCAGGAACTCGACCTCGAGGACTTCAAGACCGACACGCCGGCGCTCGCCGCCGACGCGCGCCTGCCCGCCAACCTGCTGCTCGCCGGGCTCGGCCATCCGAAATGCGCCGGCGTGCTGGCGGTGACCAACGACGAGGATGCCAACCTGGCAGTCGCCATCGCCGTGCGCCTGGTCAAGCCTGACCTGCCGGTGCTGGCGCGGGCGCGCAGCCCGCTGGTGACCGCGAACATGGCCTCGTTCGGCACCCACCACATCATCAACCCGTTCGAGCGCTTCGCCGAGTACCTGGCGCTCGCCGCGGCGGCGCCGGAGCGCTTCCGGCTGATCGAGATCCTGACCGGGCTGCCCGGCACGCCGCTGCCCGAGCCGCACCGTCCGCCGCGCGGGCGCTGGATCGTGTGCGGCTACGGCCGCTTCGGCAAGGCGATCGTGCGCCACCTGGCGCCCACCGGCATCGTGACCACGGTGATCGATCCGGAGGGCAACGGCCCGGACGGCGCCGGCGTGCGCGGCCTGGGCACCGAGGCGGCCACGCTGGTCGCGGCCGGCGTGCGCGAGGCGAGCGGGATCGTCGCGGGCAGCGACAGCGACGTGAACAACCTGTCGATCGCCATGACCGCCAAGGAACTCAACCGCGGCCTGTTCGTGGTGACCCGGCAGAACCAGGCCGCCAACAACGTCCTCTTCGAGGCCTTCGAGGG
>DATMWM010000225.1:0-2915 GCA_035562535.1 Rhodocyclaceae bacterium
GCGCTGGCCGCGGTGCGCAGGGCCCACCGGCTCGGCGATGCGGACGAACTGGCCGACCTGCTGCTGATCGCGGCGCGCCACGGCATCGGGCGGGCGGAGCTGGAGATCCTGTTCGCGCGCTTCCGCCAGGCGCGCAGGCTGGCCGACGCGCTCGCCGCGGCGGCGGATGCGGCGGCGCGCGACGATCTGGCGGAGCGGCTCACCGATTTGTGGGGACTGGACGCCGTCCGGCCGCGGCTGGCGCTGTTCGCGCCGGGCGGCGGTGCGGACCTGGCGGCGGCCGCGCCGCGCCTGGTCGCCCAGGCGCGCGAGGCGCTGCGCCACGGCCGGCTGGTGGATGCGGTGCGGCGGCGGGTCGAGCGCGCCTGCGCGATCCATGCCGCCGGCAACGGCACGGTCCGGGCGCTGCTCGAAGGCGCGGCCAATGCCCTGGACCTGGACCTCGGCGAGGTGGTGCACAGCGTCGACCGCTACTGGCACGCCGCGACCGTGCGCGACCGTCTGGCGCTGGCGCGGCAGGTGGCGGCGCCCGTTGGGGACGGCCAGCCGCAGGAAGAAACCGTCGTAATCCCGCCGGCCGCCGAACTGCTCGGCATCGAGGAGAATCCGCTGTGGCGCGCGGAGACGGACAACACGCCGCGCCACCACGCCGAGCTGTTCACCCTGCTGCGCCGCGGCTTCGAGCGCGCGCTGCTGCAGATCCGCGTGACCGGCGAAGGCGCGCGCACGATCGGGCCGATGCTGGTCAATCGGGACGAGGGCCACGGCGTCGGCTACGCCGGCACGGTCGAGGCCGGTAGGACACTGGTGTTCACCGAGGAGGGCAGGGCGCTGCTCGACGGCGCCGACGTCACCTCCTTCGCCTACGCCTGGCAGGGCGCCTGCTTCGCCGGAGAGGACGCGAACGCCGAGGCGGACTTCGTCTTCGCCGGCGAGGGCGTGGATCCGCGCCGCAAGCCGGCGCGCTTCGCGCTGGCCACGCCTGCCGGCGCGCTCGACCGCGAGGCGAGCTTTCCCTCGGCCGGCGCGAGCCTGCCGATGCCTGGCATCGCGGTCGGCCAGACCCGGCTGGCGTTCTTCGTCCGGGAGGGCCATTTCGCCTCGCTCGAAGGCGCGCAGGCGCGCAGCGTGACGCCGCGCCTGTTCGCTGCGGAGTTCGACGGCGCGGTGTTCGCACCGGCGTCCGGCGAGGCGCGGCCGGACGCGGCGCGCGTGGCGCTGTCCTGGCTGGAGCACCGCGCCTTCGCCGTGCGCCTGCTGATCCCGCCGCGCTTCAGGGCGCTGCGCGACGACGATCCGGACGGGACACAGGCGCTGCAGGCGGTGGCGCGCGCGGTGGAGCGCTTCCGGCCGCTCGGCGTCGAACTGCGCGTGGAGTTCATCGACGACCGCTGGGTGCTCGGTTCCGGGACGCTGACCAGCGGCGAAGGCGACGACCCGATCGAGAGTCTGCGCTCGGGCATGGTGCTGTGGGAGGCGCCCCAGGAGCCGGCGAATGCCTGAACGTTGCGGCCTGGCCGCGAACACGAGAATCGAGCCTCATAGAGGAGTGTGCAGAAAATGATCTTCAACCCTCCGTTCATCAAGAAGCTGGTCAATGCCGGCGAACCGGTCACCGCCCAGGCGTGGAACGACCTCGTCAATGGCCTCGGCCAGGTGCACAACTACCTCGAGACCACCGAGGCCACGGCGCTGCGCGTGCAGGTCACCGCGACCGGCATCGACCCGGCGGCGGTGCGGGTGACCGCGGTGCGCGAGGGCATCAGCTTCGAGGCGGTGCGCCCAGTCGCGCCGCTGACGCAGCACGTGTTCGCCGGGCTCAGGCCGGGCGCCTACGCCCTGCGCGCCGAGGCGCCGGGCTTCGATTCGGCGAGCCAGAACGTCAGCGTGCCCACGGCCGACGTGCAGAGCGTGACGCTCACCCGGAAGGGCGCCCTCATGCCGATGGTGTTCGGCCAGGAACTGCAGGCCGCGCTCGCGGCGCTGCAGAACCTCGGGATCGCGGTGGCGCGCATCATGGACGTGACCGGAGTGGACGTGCCCACCGCCAACCCCGGCGCGCAATACAACAGCGCCAAGGTGCTGATGCAGTTTCCGCTGGTCGGGGCGCCGGTGGCGCCCGGCGAGAACGCGCAACTGGTGGTGAGCGCGTCGCTGCAGGTGGAGTCCAGCATCGAGATCCCCTCGCTGACCGGGCTGACCCTGGCGGAGGCGCAGAAGGCGCTGGAAGGCCTGGGCCTGGTACTCGGCAAGGTGGTCACCAAGCAGCGGCAGGCGCAGTAGCGCCGCGGCGACGCAATCCGATCAGGAGGAACGGACGATGGCAACAGAGATCATCAAGGGCATTACCCGCGCTACCAAGGACGAGCCGCTGATCCTCGAGGTCGGCGCGGCGCCGGCCAAGGCCAAGGTGGTTCGCGAGGGCTACCAGGTGCCGGCGGTCGGCCTGAACAAGCAGGCGGCCGAGTTCTTCATCGACAACCTGAGGCCGCTCGACCCGAAGCAGACCCCGCGCGTGGTCACCCAGAGCATTCCGGCGGGCACCAAGGTGACCCGCGGCACGACCGTGGACCTGGTGCTGGCGCCGCCCTCGGATATCCCGTTCGGGATCTTCGACAACGTGCACCGCGACCTCAGGGAACGCAGCGTGAGCGACCTGGTTGACGGCATGCTGCAGAACGCCGCCGTGCGCCAGACCCTGCTCAAGTACGAGAAGGCGGAGGACGTGCCGGCGGCGGAGAAGGCGCTGCTGCAGACCGAGTTCGGCAAGGCCCAGGTGACGATAGACGAGGCGCAGGCGGACGCGAGCTTCGCCGCCGCCTACAACTCGGCGCGCGGCGCGCTCGCCTTCAAGTAGCCGTACCGCCGTGGCGACCCAGCAGACGATCGGGACGAGCCAGCAGGCCGGCGAGGGC
>DATMWM010000226.1:0-2572 GCA_035562535.1 Rhodocyclaceae bacterium
GCGACGAAGCCGGGGAACTCGCCGCCGTAGTCGTTCAGGTCGCCGCTCACCGAGGGGTGCGCGCGCACGAAGTCATCGGCCGCCTGGCCGAAGCAGTCGGCGCCGACCAATCGTTCGACCACCGGGAAGCTCGCGGCCAGCGCCGCGCGGTAGTTGGCGAAGACGCTGTTTCGATACACGTCCAGGGCCGCCTGCGGCGGCAGGCCGCGCGGGCCGATGACGTGCTCGGCGGCGGCCGGGTCGCCGTCCAGGATCGCCCGGGCGAAGGCCTCCTGGATCTCAGGCAGCGACGACAAGGCGGCTTTGGTCCAGCACCGCCTGCGCGCGGTCGCGCTCGGCGAGCAGCACGGGAAGCGGCGGGATGTCCGCGTCCCATTCGATCAGGGTCGGCCGCGGCCCGAGCCGGGCGATCGCTTCGTCGTAGAGATCCCAAACCCGATCGCTCACCGGCCGGCTGTGGGTGTCGATCAGGCAGCCGGCGCGTTCCTCGAAGCCGGCCAGGTGGATCTCCTCCACTGCCGCCCCGGCGGCCGCGCAGACATGGGCGAGGCAGGCGCCCGCGTCGAAGCCGTGGTTGCGCGCCGACACGTAGATGTTGTTCACGTCGAGCAGCAGCCCGCAACCGGTGCGCGCCGCGACCTCGACGACGAATTCCCACTCGGGCATCGCGTCGTCGCGGTAGCGCAGGTAGCTGGAGACGTTTTCCACCAGGATGCGCCGGCCGAGCGCCTCCTGGGCCGCGGCCACGTTGCGGCAGACCTGCTCCAGCGCCTCTTCGGTGAGCGGCAGCGGCAGCAGTTCGTTCAGGTGGCGGCCGCCGGCGGCGCCCCAGCTCAGGTGGTCGGACACGGCCGCCGGCTCGATGCGCTCCGCCAGCCGTTTCAGCCTGCGCAGGTGCCCGGCATCGGGCGGCTGCGCCGAGCCGAGGGACAGTCCGACGCCGTGCAGGCTCAGCGGGTAGTCGGCGCGCACCCGCAGCAGTTGCGCGAGCGCCGGGCCGCCGTCGCAGAAGTAGTTCTCGCTGTGGACCTCCAGCCAAGCCACCGCCGGCCGGGCGGACAGCACCTCGGCGACGTGCGGCGCGCGCAGGCCGATGCCCGCGGCGCGGGGCAGCGGGGACGCCGCCGGGCCCGGCTCCGCCACGCGCGGCCCGCTACTTCTTCATGTCCATCTTGACGTCGGCCTTGACCAGCTGGCCGCCGACGATTTTCTCGCAGGTGCCCTTGGGCACGTTGATCCACTCCTCCTTGTCGCCGTCGACCTTGGACTTGCCCATGCAGGCGTGCTTGGCGGTGGCGCAGTCGTTCTTGCCGGCCTTGACGATGCCGGCGCACTTCTCGGTCTTGACGTCCTGGGCGGCGGCGGTCTGGCTGCCGGCGGCGAGCCCGACGGCGAGCAGTCCGGCGACGGCGGCGCGCAGGGCGAGATCGGTGTCCTTCATGGGTTTGTCTCCTTGTGTTGGTTGGGGAAAACGGGGCGCAAGCTTAACCGATGGCGCGGTTGGGCGCAGCGGCGGACCGGCGGGCGGCGGCGTGTACAATCCCGCTCCCGGGCCGCCTCGGCCCCGCGCCGGCCCATGACCGGCGAACAAGCCGGCACAGATGCCCGCCTCCGCAACCGCCTCGACCGCGCCACCCGTTCCCGACTGGCTTGCCGCCGAGTTGGAGCGCTGCCTGTGCGCAGACGTTCCCGCCCTGCGCGCGGCACTGGCCGGGCTGAGGCGGCCGCCGCGCGGGCCGGCCGACCTGCCCGCGCCGCTGCGCGCCCGCATCGAGCATTCGCGCCAGCGGGTCGAGGCCAGGGCGGCGGCGGCGCCGCGCCCGAGCTATCCGGAGGAACTGCCGGTCAGCGGCCGGCGCGCGGAGATTGCCGCGGCCCTGCGGGATCACCAGGTGGTGATCGTCTGCGGCGAGACCGGCTCGGGCAAGACCACCCAGCTGCCCAAGATCTGCCTGGACCTGGGCCGCGGCACGGCGGGCCTGATCGGCCACACCCAGCCGCGGCGCATCGCTGCCCGCGCCACCGCCGCCCGCGTCGCCCAGGAGTTGGGCAGCGGCATGGGCGCGGCGGTCGGCTACAAGATCCGCTTCACCGACCGCACCGCGGCGGACACCTACATCAAGCTGATGACCGACGGCATCCTGCTGGCCGAGACCCAGGGCGACCCGGAGCTGCGCCAGTACGACACGCTGATCCTGGACGAGGCGCACGAGCGCAGCCTGAACATCGATTTCCTGCTCGGTTACCTCAGGCAGCTGCTGCCGCGCAGGCCGGAGCTGAAGCTGATCGTCACCTCGGCCACGCTTGATGCCGAGCGCTTCGCCCGTCACTTCGCCGGTCCGGGCGGGCCCGCCCCGGTGATCGAGGTGTCCGGCCGGCTCTACCCGATCGAGCTGCGCTACCGGCCGCTGCAGGACAAGGCCGCCGAGCGCGGGCGCGAGTTGATGGACGGCCTGGTGGACGCGGTCGACGAGGCGCAGCGTGCCGGCCCGGGCGACGTGCTGGTGTTCCTGCCGGGCGAGCGCGAGATCCGCGAGGCGGCGGAGGCGCTGCGCAAGCACCACTTCGGCGC
>DATMWM010000227.1:0-3961 GCA_035562535.1 Rhodocyclaceae bacterium
AAGCCCGACCCATCGAATGCCAACCCCGCGAACCCGTCGCGCCGGGAGCTGCTGCGGCTGGGCGCCGGACTGGCGGCCGGTCTGGCGCTGCCGCGGGGCGCAGCCGCGGCGCCGCGGCTGGAACGCCCTATCCCCGGTTCCGGCGAGAGACTGCCGGCGATCGGCCTGGGCACCTGGCAGAGCTTCGACGTGGCCGGCAACGCGGCGGGAACGGCGGACGCCAGGGAGGTTCTGCGCCTGTTCACCGCAGGCGGCGGGCGGGTGGTCGATTCCTCGCCAATGTACGGCAGCGCCGAGAGCGTGGTCGGCGAACTGGGCGCGGAACTCGGCCTGGCCGGACGGCTGTTCCTGGCCACCAAGGTGTGGACCCGCGGCCGCGAGGCCGGTATCGCCCAGATGGAGGAATCGCTGCGGCGGATGCGGGCGGCGCGCCTGGACCTGATCCAGGTGCACAACCTGGTGGATGCCGAAACCCACCTGAAGACGCTGCGCGAGTGGCAGGACCGGGGCCGGGTGCGATACGTCGGCATCACCCACTACCACCGGGGTGCCCATGCGGAGATGGAGCGGCTGATGCGCGCCGAGAAGCTCGCCTTCGTGCAGGTGAACTACTCGCTGGCCGAGCCGGAGGCGGACGAGCGGCTGCTGCCGCTGGCGGCCGAGCGCGGCATCGCGGTGATCGTCAACCGGCCTTTCGCCGAGGGCGCGCTGTTCGAGCGCGTGCGCGGCCGGGCGCTGCCGGCCTGGGCCGCGGAATTCGGCGCCGCGTCCTGGGCCCAGTTCTTCCTGAAGTGGATACTCGGCCGGCCGGAGGTGACCGTGGCGATTCCGGCCACGCGCAACCCGAAGCACCTGGCCGACAACCTGGCGGCGGGCAGCGGTCCGCTGCCCGATGCGGCGACGCGAAAACGAATGCTGGACCTGCTGCGGGAATTCTGACCGCGGCCCGGCACGGCCGCGCTCTGGTGCGGCGGACCGGCGGCGACGCCGCGGTCCGCCGCCGCGATCACTTGTAGTAGCCGACCGCGCAGACCTGGTCGCCGACCTTGGTCACGAAGGTGACCTTCTGCACCGGGTCCGTGCTGCCCGGACGCGGCCACATGTAGCTCACCTGGCCGATCTTGCCTTCCTGGGCGGTCTTGTAGATCTCCTCGCCCAGCGGCTTGCCGGCCTTGTCCTTCAGTTCCTTCAGGCTTTTGCCCGCGAGCGTCGGGTGGGCGGTGAAATTGCCGTCCGGGCCGCCGCAGAACGGGTAGAGGTCGCGGTCCTTGAAGCCGCCCTCGCCCTTGGTGAACATCGCCAGGGCCGCCTTCGGATCCTTCTTCACCGCCGTCACGGCCTTCTCCAGCATGGCCTTCGCCTCGGCCTCGGTGCCGAACTCGGCCGCGGCGAACGCGGCGCCCGCGAAAGCGAAGGCGGACAACACCAGCAGCATCTTTCTGATCAGCATGTCTTCTCCTCTGTCATGTCCGGCGGGAGCCGTTCCCCCGCCAGGCGGCGAGTCTAAGCGGGCGCCAGACCCGCCGCAAACGCGTTTGTCGCCCGGAGGCGACAGAACCTGGAGTCCGGGTTCAGCCGTCGAGCCGGCGAAAGCGCAGGAAGTAGTTGTCGCGCAGCAGCGGCCTGTCCTCGACCAGCCTGAAACCGGCGGCCTCGATCTCGGCGATCACCGCTTCCTTGCCGGCGCGCACGTGGTCCAGTATCCAAGCGCTCGACTTGCCGGGAATGCGCTGGTAGTCCACCACCACCAGGCTGCCGCCCGGCGAGAGCGCGCGGTGGATCGACGCGAGCATGTCCTGCGGGTACTCGAAGTGGTGGTAGGTGTCGGAGGTGAACACCAGGTCCACCGAACCCGGCGCGAGCTTCGCCTCCCGCTCGCCGCCCAGGATCGCCTCGACGTTGGCGAGGTTCTCCTGCCGCGCCAGGCGCTCGATGTTGCGCACGAACTCGGGAGCGATATCCACCGCGTAGACCCGGCCCTGCGGTCCGACCGCCGGCGACAGCAGCCTGACGAACAGGCCGGTGCCCGCGCCCACGTCGGCCACCCGCATGTCGGGTTTCAGGCCGAGCGCGGCGACGATGTCGCGGCGGCGGTCGTAGACCTCCCGGCCCTCGCTCTCGAACATGCGCACCGAACCGGCGACGTCCGGATGCCGGTAGGGGGCGTTGATGCCGGGATGGACGCTGCGCGCCTGGGCGGGCGCCTGAACCGGCGCCGCGGCCAGGACAGCGGCGATGACGAACGGAGAAAAGCGAACCATGGAGCCTCCCGTCGGAACGTGGCGGGAAAGCCTGCCCGGTCGCCCGGGCCGCGTCAAATCGCGCGGCTCAGGCCGGGCTGCCGGCGGCGGACTGGCGCTCCGCCATCACCGAGATGAGCAGGAGGATCTCCTGGATCACCGCCACCGAAAAGCCGAATCGCGTGCCGTTGCGGTTGTCCGTGACCAGGTGGATCAGGTAGTCCAGCGCCTCGCGCCGCCCCCAGACTTCCTGCACCCTGGCGATAACGTGCGGGTATTCCTCGAGCCGCTGCGGAAACACCTTGCCGGCGGCGCCGGCCCAGACCGGGACGGCGACGTTGAACATCTTGTGCAGCCGGCCGGCGAGCGCATCGAACTCCTTGCGCATGTCCGCGCCGCGGTACACCTCCAGCATCTTCATCCAGGGCCCGACGAGTTGCTGGGGATTGGCGGCGACGTAATCGCTCAGGCTGCGCAGCGCGTCGTCCGACTGGCCGAAGGCAAGCATGATCTCCGCCAGTTCGGCCGCCGAGGAATGCTCCGCGACTTCCACCGCGTGATCGTCCTCGCGCGGCACCGGGACCGGCCTGGGCGGCGCGGCCGGCTTTGCCGCAGGCGGCGGCAGCGGCTCGGCGACCGGGATATCGACCGTCGTGAAACGGCTCGGCGGCGCGGCTTCCGGCTCGACCTCGGGCTCCGTGGCCGCCGAGCGCGCCGCGGCGCGCCGCCGCCACGCCAGCAGGCCACCGACGGCCGCCAGACCCAGCGCCGCGGCAATCAGCCAGGCGGTGGGTCCCTCGCCGGACACCGGCGCCGGCACCGCGGTGGGAACGCTCCGCGGTGCCGCGGCCGGCGGCGCGGCGGCGGGGACTGCAGCGGCGGGGACCGCGGCGGCGGCGGGCTGCCCGGCCGGCGCGGAGGCCACCTGGATCTGGCGGTCGGCCTCCTCGATCGCCGCGCGCAAGCCGATCACGGTCTTCTCCAGCTTGACCATGCGATCAGCGATCGAAAGCTCCATGGAAACCATGTCTTCCATGGCGGCCATGAGCCGCTGCTCACGCGCCTGGAGATCCCGATTGCCGGCCGTGGCGGAGCGCGTGGCTTCCGGCGGCGCGGCGCCAATGCGCAGTCGGTCGGTGCGGGCCGCGGCTTCGCCCTCGGCCGCGGGAGCCTTTCGTCGCGCCGGCGACGGTGCGGCCTCGGCGGTGGCGCGGTCGGGTTCCGGCCGGCCGGTCGCCGAGAGGGCGCGCAGGCTGGGCACGGCGAGCCGCGTCCCCTCGGCCAGCGGCAGGTTCGCCGCGTCCCCGTCCCCGAACACGCCGGGGTTGGCGCGCGCCACGGCGCCGACGAAGCGGCGCTGCATGCGCCGGCTGTCCGGATAGAGCGCCTCGGCGATGCCCTGCAGGGTTTCGCCCCGGCTGGTCACCCACTGGCCGGTGGCGGCAGGTGGACGCCCGGCGCGCGCCGGGCGGTCGGCGGCGGGCGTCGCAACGACCGGAAGCTCGGGCGCGGCTGCGGCCGGTTCCGGCAGCACCGTGTAGTCGCGCTCGATGTCCACACCGCATTGCACCCGGATGCCGACCATGAGGATCGGCTCGTTGACTGGCTGCGTGGAGCGTATCGTCAGCCGCGGTCCGTCCGCGCGCTTCTCGACCGACAGCCGCGCGCGCGACAGCCGCGGCATGTCCGCGCCCTGCTCGCCGGAAAGGCTGAAGCAGGAC
>DATMWM010000228.1:0-2813 GCA_035562535.1 Rhodocyclaceae bacterium
CGCCGCGCATCGCGGCAACCGCCTTGTCGACGTCGCCGAAGGCGGTCATCAGCAGCACCGGCAGCGCCGGATCGCGCCGGCGCACCTCGGCCAGCAGCGCCAGCCCGTCCATCGGCGCCATCCTCAGGTCGCTGACCACCATGTGGAACAAGTTGCGCTCGATGAGCGCCAGCGCGGCCGGTCCGTCGGCTGCGCCCTGCGCGCGGTGGCCTGCGCATTCCAGCGTCGTGCACAGCGCATCGCGCAGCGCGTCGTCGTCCTCGACCACCAGGATGCCGAGCCGGGTGTCCATCATTGCGTCTGCGCGGCCGATGCCGCCTCGGCGCCGGCGCAGGGCAGGTACAACGCGAATTCGGTGCCCGGACCGTCCGCCGCAACGAGATCCAGCCTGCCGCCGTGGGCGCGCGCGATGCCGCGCGCCACCGCCAGGCCCAGGCCGGTTCCGCCGCTGCGCGTGCTGAAGAAGGGTTCGAACAGACGCTCGCGCGCCGGGGCGGCGATGCCGGTTCCGTTGTCGCGCACCGTGAACGCGAGTTGCCCGCCGGCCGCCGTCAGCGCGAGGCGCACCCGGCAGCCGGGCGCGCAAGCCTGTACCGCGTTCTCCAGCAGATTCACCAGCGCCCCCGCGAGCGCCTTGCGGTCGCCGTGCAGCCGCGCTCCTGCGGCGCCATCAGACCGCTCCACGACCACGCCGCGCTCCCGCGCCAGGGGCTCGATGCACTGCAGCGCCTCCGCGGCCAGGTCCGCAGCGGCGAACCACTCGCGGCCGCTCACCTCGCCACGGGCGAACACCAGCATGTCGCGGATCATGCGTTCCAGGTCCTGCAGGCGCGCGGACGCCTTCTCGGCCATGCCGATGCGCTCCGGCACGGCCAGTGCCGGGCTCGCCAGGTTGCCGACATAGAGCAGCGCCGCGGACAAGGGCGTGCGCAACTGGTGGGCGAGCGAGGCGGCCATCTCGCCCATCGCGGCCAGCCGCTCGTGGCGCTGGGCCTGCCGGCGCATCCGGTGGGTTTCGGTTACGTCCTGCAGCAGGACGATCCGCCCGCTGCCTGCGCTAAGCGGGGTTTCGGACACCGTGACCCGCTTCTCGGCGGCGCTGGGACCGCGCGAGCGCCATTCGCCCTGCGTATCGCTTCCCTCGAAAACCCGCTCGGCGACCCGCGCCCAGTCCGCGCCGGCAAGGTTGGCGCCGAGGATCGCATCGGCGGCCGGATTCGACTGCTCGACGCGGCCCCCGCCGTCCACCACCACGACGCCCGCGGGCAGGGCGTCGAGCAGGCGTGCGAGCCGCTCGTTCAGCGCCGCCTTCTCCTGGTATTGGCGCGCCAGCTCGCCGTTGGCCGCGGCCAGTTCGGCGGTGAGCTGCGCGACTTGGCCGCGCAGCCCCGCATAGGCCTCGCTCAGCTCGGCCGAGGCTTGGTTGAACACGCGGAACGCCTCGGCCAGATGCGCGGCCTGATCCGTCGCGCGCGAGGCCTCGGTCGCCTGAAGGGGCATGGTTTGTCCGGGAATTTTCGACGCCGCCAGATTAGCGCCGCCGCGTCCAGCCGCCGGGTGCAATTAGCGGACGAAAAGGCCCGCTTTTCATGGCAACGCCCCCCGGCAGTCGAGGCCAGAATCCGACCAACCCTCGAAAGCACAAGAACCCGACCGAGATGGCTCCCTCGACCGCCGCACTGCCCCTCAGCCTGCAGGGGTTCAACCAGCTCTCCACCCAGCAGAAACTGATCGGCGTGGTGGCCACGGCCGCGCTGCTCGCCGTCGTCGCCGCCGTGTGGCTGTGGGCGCGACAGCCGAGCTACGCGGTGCTCTTCTCGAACCTGTCCGACCGCGACGGCGGCGCGATCATCGCCGCCCTGCAGCAGCAGAACGTGCCGTACCGCTTCAGCGAAGGCGGGGCCGCCGTCCTGGTGCCGGCGAACCAGGTGCACGACGCGCGCCTGCGCCTGGCCTCACAGGGTCTGCCCAAGGGCGGCTCGGTCGGCTTCGAGCTGATGGAATCGCAGAAGCTCGGGATCAGCCAGTTCGCCGAGCAGGTCAATTACCAGCGCGCCCTGGAAGGCGAGCTGGCCCGGTCGATCCAGTCGCTGGCCGCCGTGCAGGGCGCGCGCGTGCATCTGGCCATGCCCAAGCAGACCGGATTCCTGCGCGACGAGCAGAAGCCCACGGCCTCGGTGCTGGTCAACCTCTACGCCGGGCGCAGCGTGGACGGCGGCCAGGTCGCCGGCATCGTCCATCTGGTCAGCTCCAGCGTGCCCAACCTGGCGGCCGACCGGGTCACCGTGGTCGACCAGAACGGCAACCTGCTCTCCACGCTACGCGACGGGTTGCACACCGCCGGCCTGGACCCGACCCAGATCAAGTACGTCCAGGAGGTCGAGGCGAGCTACATCCGGCGGATCGAGTCGATCCTCTCGCCGATCACCGGTACGGGCAACGTGCGCGCGCAGGTCGCCGCGGACGTCGATTTCTCGCAGGCCGAGCAGACCGCCGAAACCTACAAGCCGAACGGCACCCCGGAGAACGCCTCGGTACGCAGCCAGCTCAACAGCGAGTCGCTGTCGCGCGACGCCGGGCCGGCGGGAATCCCGGGCGCGCTGTCGAACCAGCCGCCAGCGCCGGCGACCGCCCCGGTCACCACCGCCGCGGGCATCGTCACCGGGCAGACCTCGACCGCCGCGGCAACCGCGCCGCCGCTGAACAGCCGCAAGGAGTCCACGGTCAATTACGAGCTGGACAAGACCATCAGGCACGTGCGCCAGCCGGTGGGTGCGGTGAAGCGCCTGTCGGTGGCCGTGGTGGTCAATCAC
>DATMWM010000229.1:0-22277 GCA_035562535.1 Rhodocyclaceae bacterium
ATTCCCTTCGGCTTTCTCATGGGGTACGGTATCTGCGCGGCGGTGGCCGCGGCGATCAACGCCACCCAGGAGACCTTCCGCATGCCGCTGGTGCTGTCGACCCACACCTTCGCCTTTGCCTTCGTGGTGGTCGCGGCTGCCGCGTTCGCTTCCGGTCTGCTGGTGTGGGGAAGGCTGCGCCGGCTGGACCTGGTGGCAGTGCTCAAGACGCGGATCGGATCGGGCATGAAGGCGAGCACCACCGCGACCGCCACCGCCGCGGCGAGCGCGAGGTAGACCGCCCGTTTCAGGTTCTTCTTGTTCGTTCCCATAGTCCTATTCCCGCGTCTTGAGCACCGCCACCAGGTCCAGCCGGCGCAGCCTTCCCCACACCAGCAGACCGGAAGCGAACGCGGCGGCCGCGACCACCACGAAGGCAAAGGCGAAGGTGTGGGTCGACAGCACCAGCGGCATGCGGAAGGTCTCCTGGGTGGCGTTGATCGCCGCGGCCACCGCCGCGCAGATACCGTACCCCATGAGAAAGCCGAAGGGAATCGCCGCCAGGGTGAGCAGCGCCTGCTCGCCGAGCAGCATGGCGCCGATCTCGCGGCGGGTGAAGCCGAGCACGCGCAGGCTCGCGAGCTCGTGGCCGCGCTCGGAGAGCGCCACGCGCACCGAGTTGTACACCACGCCGAAGGCGATCACCGAGGCGAACACGATGTTCATCATGGTCTGGATGAACAGGCTGCGGGCGATCACGTCGCGGAAGTTGGCGAGCATCGCCTCCTTGACGCTGGTGCCGCGGATCGCCGGCGTGCGCTTGACCTCGGCATAGAAGGCATCGCGCTGCGCCCGGTCGATCTTCACGAAGGCGCCGGAGAACGCGCCGCCCTCGCCGAGCAGGCGGTTGGCGGCCGGCAGCGACATGTAGACGTTCACGCCGATCAGCTCGTCGACCAGCCCGGCGACCGGCACCTCCGCGCGCGTGCGCCTGCCCTCCAGCACCTCCACGCCCACCCGGTCGCCGGCGGCCACGCCCAGGCTGCGGGCGAGCTTGGCCGACATCAGCAGGCCCTCCTCGGGCGGCCAGTGGCGGCGGTAGTTGAGATCCACCACGGCGCGCAGGTCGCCCGCGGGGGCGAGCGCCAGGATGCCGGCGCGCCGCTCGCGATGGCCGAAGCGCAGCTTGACCGGGATGTAGCGGAAGGGCTCGGACGCGGTGACCCCGGGCAGGTTCCGCACCGCGTGGCGCGCGTCGGCGGAGCGCGGATCGGTGAACTCGACCATCGCGTCCTCGCGCTGGGCGGCGCGGAACTGCAGGTCCATGATGTAGTCGAGCGCGTCCATGCCGAAGCGCCCGGCCACCAGGATCGCCACCGCCAGCGCGATGCCGGTGATCGACAGCAGCGCCTTCCAGGGGCGGCGCTCGACGTTGCGCACGATCATGCGCTCGGCGATCGACAGCCAGCGCTGGAAGCCCAGACGCTCGATCACCGTGGGCCTGAAGCGCGCCGGCGGCTCGGGACGCATCGCCTCGGCCGGCGGCAGGCGCACGGCGCGCATCACCGCGCCCCAGGCGCCGGCGAGCGCGGCGGCCAGGCTCGCGCCGACGCCGATCGCCAGGCCGGCCGGGGTCGGCGTCCATTCCAGGTGGGGGAAGTAGAAGAAGTCGCGGTACAGGTCGGCGAGCATGCCGCCCAGGGCGAGCGCCACCGGCTGCGCGGCCGCGGCGCCGATCAGCGCGGCGGCGAGCGCGAGCTTGGCGTAGTGCAGGCCGACGTCGCGGTTCGAGTAGCCGAAGGCCTTGAGCACCGCCACCTGGTCGCGCTGGGTGGCCACCAGGCGCGTGAGCACGATGTTGATGATGAAGGCGGCCACCGACAGGAAGATGCCGGAGACCAGGAAGCCGTAGATCTTGTCCTGGTTGATCTCGTCCGAAATCACCTTGTGCGAGAGGTGGTCGTCGCGGCCGTGGGCGCCGAGCGAACCGTAGCGCGCCAGCAGCCGGTCCAGCCCGTCGATCACCTCGCGCTCCGAGGCGCCGCGCGCCAGCGAGAGGACGACGCGGTTGAACGCCCCGTCCATGTCGTAGGCATGGGCCACGGCCTCGCGCCCCATCCACAGGATGCCGTAGCGCTTGTCGTCCGGCAGGCCGCTCGCCGGCCGCAGCACGTAGATGTACTCGGGCGAGTTGGCGACGCCGACCACGTGCAGCCGCTGCCAGCGGCCGTTGATCACCGCGGCCAGGCGCGAGCCCGGCTCCAGCTTGTTCGCCCTGGCGAAGGCCTCGTTCACCACCACCTCGTCGCGGGCGCCCGGCTCGATCATGCGCCCGCGCCGCAGGTGCAGTTCGTTCAGCTTCGGCGGCCCGCGGTCCGGAACGGAACTGAGCAGCCCGGTGGCCGGCTCGGCCAGCCCGGGCACGTCCAGCGTCACCTCGAGCACGATCCCGGTCTGCACCTGCTGCACGCCGGGCAGCGCGAGGATGCGACCGGCCACCGATTCCGGCGCGCGCTTGACCGTGGCGAAGACGTCGGCGAACCGGTAGTCGAGGTAGTAGGCGGCGCGCTCGCGGACCAGCATCTCGTACATGCCGCGCATGGTCATGAACAGGCCGACGCCGCAGGCCACCACCGCGGCCACGGCCAGCACCTGCCCGCGCAGATGCCAGAGGTCGCGCAGCAGCTTGCGGTCGAGCGCTCTCATTCTCCAGCCTGTGGTCGAAGTCACCATGACAGCTCGGAGGGGCTGAGCTTGGTCTCGTTGCGCCGCACCTCGACGATCTCGCCGCTGGAGATGCGGATCACCCGGTCGGCCATGGCGGCGATCGCGGCGTTGTGCGTGATCACGACCGTCAGGGTGCCCAGTTCGCGGTTGACCCGCTCGATCACCTCCAGCACGATCTTCCCGCTGGCATAGTCGAGCGCCCCGGTCGGCTCGTCGCAGAGCAGCACGTCCGGCCGCTTGGCCACCGCGCGCGCCACCGCCACGCGCTGCTGCTCGCCGCCGGACATCTGCGCCGGGAAGTGATGCAGCCGCCCACCCAGCCCGACGAGTTCCAGCGCCCGCTCCGGCTCCATCGGCTCGCGCGCGATCTCGGTCACCAGGGCGACGTTCTCGAGCGCGGTGAGGCTGGGCACCAGGTTGTAGAACTGGAACACGAAGCCGACGTGCTCGCGCCGGTAGCGGGTGAGCGCGTCCTCGTCCGCGGCGGTGAGTTCGTGATCCATGTAGATCACCTCGCCCGAGGTCGGCACGTCCAGTCCGCCGAGGATGTTCAGCAGGGTCGACTTGCCGCTGCCCGAGGCACCGAGCAGCACCACCAGTTCGCCGGCGTAGAGATCGAGGTCCACGCCGCGCAGCGCCGGCACCTCGACCTCGCCCATGCGGTAGATCTTGGAAATGCCGTGCACGTGGAACACCGCCGACCTGCCGCCGTCGGCCTGCCGCTCTTCCTGCCGGGTCATGGCTGGCGATCCGTGGAGAACCCCCGGATTCTATTCCCCTGGCGCCGCCGGGGCTTGCGGGAGGTCAAGCGGGCAGCGCCGGCGCGACCCGCAGGGACGATTTCTGCGAAACTGCGCGTCGAACAGTCTCGAATCCGGACCGCCGATGTGCCTGATCCCGCCGATGTGCCTGTTCTGCACGCACTACCATCAGACTGGGCCGAACGAGGACCTGTCCTGCGACGCCTTCGACGAGATCCCGGACGCGATCTTCCTCGGCGAGTTCGACCACAGCCGGCCCTACCCAGGCGACCGCGGCATCCGTTTCGAGCTCGACCCGGAGCAGGCGGACGATTATGCCGAGGCGATGGCGATCAGGGCCGAGCTGCGGCGCTCGGCCGCCGGCGGCGCGTAGGCGCGCAGGGTGGAATAGGGCGAAGCCCGTATTCCACCGTCGAAGGATCGGTTTGCGGCTTCGGCAGGCGCGGGATCGGTGGAATACGCCCTCCGGGCTACTCCACCCTACGGACTGCGCATTCGGGGACCACACGTAGGGTGGATTAGCGCGCAGCGCGTAATCCACCGTCCCCGGTGGAGAACTCAGTTGCGCGCCGGCTCGAAGCTCGCGTCCAGGTTGAGCGCGTCGCAGTGGTCGAGGAAATCCCCGCGCAGGGTGGGGATGTGGGTGGCGGCGGGCACGCCCACGGTCATGCGCACGGCAAACATCGCCGTGCCGGTGTGCGGCGCCGGGTAGGCGTCGGTGTCGAGCTGCTCGATGTTGATGCCGCGCTGGGCGAAGAAGCTGGACAGGCCCTGGACGATGCCCGGGTGATCCACCGAAATCGCCTCGACGTAATAGGGCACGACCGGCGCGCCGCGCTCGCGCTGCCGGGTGCGCTTGTGCACCATGGCCAGGCCGAGCTGGCTGCCGATGTCGGCGAGCTGGCCCTCCAGCTTGGCCAGCGCGTCCCAGCGGCCGGTCAGCAGCATGATCAGGGCGAACTGGCCGCCGAGCACCGCCATGCGGCTGTCCTCGATATTGCAGCCGGTCTCGACGATGCGCCGGGTGAGCTGGTCGACCAGCCCGACCCGGTCCTCGCCGGTGGCGGTGAGCACCAGGCTTTCCTGGCGGTGATCGTGTGTCATGGCGGCACGGGCGGACTGGAAATGGCGAGGATGCTAGCACGCCCGGGCGGGCCGGGGACGCCACCCTATTTGTACAGGTAGTTCGGCAGCCACAGTCCGATCTCGGGGAAGGCGTAGAGCAGCGCCAGCGCCACGAGCTGGAGGCCCATGAACGGCAGCATGCCGACGAAGATCTGGTTCAGCGTGACCTCGGGCGGGGCCACGCCCTTGAGGTAGAACGCCGCCATCGCCACCGGCGGGGAGAGGAAGGCGGTCTGCAGATTCAGCGCCACCAGCAGGCCGAAGAACAGCGGGTCGATGTCGAAGTGCGCCAGCAGCGGGATGAAGATCGGCATGAAGATGACGATGATCTCGGTCCATTCCAGCGGCCAGCCGAGCAGGAAGATGATCACCTGCGAGAGCAGCATGAACTGGATCGGCGTCAGGTTGAGCGACAACACCCATTGCTCGACCAGCGCCTGGCCGCCGAGCAGGGCGAAGGCCGCCGCGAAGATGCTCGAGCCGACGAACAGCCAGCACACCATGGCCGAGGTGCGCGCGGTCAGGAACACCGATTCCTTCATTCGCCCCCAGGTGAGCTGCCGGTAGGCGAGCGCCAGCAAGATGCCGCCGACCGAGCCGATGGCCGCCGCCTCGGAGGGCGTGGCCAGGCCGAACACGATGGTGCCGAGCACGGCGAGGATCAGCACCGTCAGGGGGAAGAAGGAGGTGAGCAGCATCCAGCCGACCTCCAGGTGCTTCCAGTCCAGGAACCAGTAGAACCAGACCAGGATCGCCGCCAGGACCACGGCGATCACCGCCACCGGGATCTGCCAGCCGGTATGGGGCTCGGTCGCGGCGTCCTGCCCCTGCCCTGCCGCAGCGGGTGGCGCCTGCACCCCGAGCGCCTGCGGCGCACCGCCGGCTTCCGCGGGGTCCAAGGCCATGCCGCCGCCGGTGAGTTCCTGCGGCTTGTCCTCGGCGGCGGGCTCCTGCACGCCGCCCAGCGGCTGCGGTTCGCCCGCCTGCTCCTGCTCCAGGCCGGATTCCGCCGGCGGTTCCTGCAGACCGCCGGGCGCCCGGGGCGCCGGCTCGGCCGTTCCCGACGTGGCCTCGCCCAAGGGCTGGATGGCGGTGGGCAGGTCCGGCTCGGCGTCCAGTTGCGTCGCCCGCTCGGCGAATCCCCAGTAGCTCATCCCCATGACCAGCACGGCGGTGGCCAGAGGCAGCACCGCCACGATGAGCATCTTCCATACCTCGCCCTGCGGCGCGCCGGGGTGGCCGCGCGGCGAAAGGGCGGCGGCGGCCAGCCCGATCGGCAGCGAGCGGCCGTCGCGCATCAGCGCCTCGGCCCAGGCCGGCGCCGGCACGCGCTTCTCCTCTTCCGCCAGCGGCGGCGCCAGGTCCGGGCGCAGCTTGGCCAGCACGATCACGTAGCCGATGTAGAGCGCGGTCAGCATCAGCCCGGGCAGGAAGGCGCCGGCGTAGAGCTTCACCACCGAGACGCCGGCGGTGGCGCCATAGACGATCAGCATGATCGAGGGCGGGATCAGGATGCCCAGGCAGCCGCCGGCGGTGATCGCCCCGGCGGAGAGCCTGACCGAATAGCCGTGGCGCAGCATGGCCGGAAAGGCGAGCAGGCCCATCAGCGTCACCACCGCGCCGACGATGCCGGTGGCGGTGGCGAAGATGGCGCAGGTCACCAGCGTGGCCACGGCCAGCGAGCCGGGCACCTCCGAGAGCGCGAGATGCAGGCTCCTGAACAGCTTGTCGATGATGTTCGCGCGCTCGACCACGTAGCCCATGAAGACGAACAGCGGGATCGAGATCAGCACGTCGTTGGTCATCACCAGGAAGGTGCGCTGCACCATCAGGTCGAGGACCTTCTGGGTGTCGTAGTCGAAGGCCAGCCAGCCGAAGAACATGCCCATGCCCATGAGCGTGAAGGCGGTCGGGAAGCCGAGCATGATCGCCACCACGATCAGCGCCAGCATGAGCAGGCCGAGGTGGCCGCGCGTCATCTCGGCGGGCGCCGGCATCAGCACCGCCACCAGCAGCACGACCACCGCCATGATCGCCAGTCCGAACCAGACGCCGCGCTTCATTTGGACTGCTCCCGCTCCCGCAGCGCCTGTGCGGCCAGTTCGATCTCCCTGTCGTCGAAGCTGACCATCTTCTTCAGTTCATCCACATCCACCTCCTCCACGTCCCGCTCGCGCGAGGGCCATTCGCCCCGGCGCAGGCAGACTGCGCAGCGCACGATCTCCACCAGACCCTGGGCCAGCAGCAGCGCGCCGGCGATCGGGATGATGGTCTTGAAGGGATAGAGCGGCGGCCCGTCCGCGCTCACCGAGGAGTGCTCGCGGATGCCCCAGGAATACTCGGCGAAGTCGGTGCCGGCCCAGATCAGCGCGACCACGCCGGGGATGAAGAACACCAGGTAGAGCAGCAGGTCCAGGCCGGCCTGCAGCCGCGGCGGGAAGAACCCGTAGAGCACGTCGCCGCGCACGTGGCCGTTGCGCGACAGGGTGTAGGCGCCGGCCATCATGAACAGGGTGCCGTACATCATGTAGCTGGCATCGAAGGCCCAACTGGTGGGGGCGTTGAAGAGGTAGCGCGACATCACCTCGTAGGTGATGCCGAACGTCAGCGCCAGGATCAGCCAGGCGAAGGCCTTGCCGACGTAGGCGCTGACCTCGTCGACGAACAGCAGGAGTCGTTGCATGGGAGCCGATCCGGATGGAGTCCGAGGATCCGTAGGGTGCCGCCCCGCGCGGCGTTCATGCGTCGCGCCGGGGACCGACGGCGCGCGCAGCGCACCCTACGCGGCTGCGCGCGCCCGCGGGATCTCTACTTCTTCGCGAACCAGTGGCTGTAGGCCATGCGCGGATCGACCACGGTGTCGAGCTGCCAGCCGACCACGCGCTGGGCGAACTTCTTCTGGGAGTCGAGCACCTTGGCGAAGAACGGGTTCTCCTGCGCCTTGCGCTCGGCCACCGCGCTCCATGCCTTGAGCTGGGCCTGCAGCAGGTCGTTCGGCGTCTTGTAGAACTTCACGCCCTGCTTCTCGCGCATGTCGATGTAGTCCTGCGAGTAGCGGTCGAGCGCCTTCCAGGACATGTCCGCCGAGGCGGCCTGGGCGGCGTAGCGGATGATCGCCTTCAGCTCGGCGGGCAGGCCCTCGTACTTCTTCTTGTTGAAGACGATCTCGAAGGTCTCGTTCGGCTGGTGGTAGCTCTGCAGCATGCAGACCTTGGACACGTCGGGGAAGCCGAGCAGGCGGTCCGAGGAAGCGTTGTTGAACTCGGCGGCGTCGAGCAGGCCGCGGTCCAGCGCCGGCACGATCTCGGCGCCGGGCAGCGCGTTGACCGCCGCGCCCATCTCCTTGAACACGTCGATCGACAGGCCGACGGTGCGATATTTCAGCCCCTTGAAGTCGGCGGCCTTGGTCACCGGCTTCTTGAACCAGCCCAGCGGCTGGGTGGGCATCGGGCCGTAGAGGTAGCCCTGGACGTCCAGCGCGAGCACCTTCTGCACCAGTTCGTCGTAGAGCGCCTGGCCGCCGCCGTATTCCATCCAGGCGAGCACCATGTTCGCGTCCATGCCCAGCGCCGGGCCGGTGCCGAACAGCGAGAACGCCGAGTTCTTGCCGTACCAGTAGGCCGCCACGCCGTGGCCGCCGTCCAGCGTGCCCTTGTGCACCGCATCCATCAGGTCGAAGGCCTTGACCACGGCGCCCGCCGGCAGCACCTCGATCTTGAGCTTGCCGCCGGACATCTCGTTGACCTTCTTCGCATAGTCCAGGGCGTACTCGTGGAAGATGTCCTTGGCCGGCCAGGTGCTCTGCCAGCGCATCGTGACCGCGCCCTGGGCGCGGGCGATCATCGGGAAGCCGAGGGTGGCGGCGGCGCCGCCGGCCGCGGCCCCGCTCAGGAACTTGCGGCGGCTGGCTCGGGCGGGGGCCTCGGGAACGGACTGGTCTTTCATCGCTAACTCCTCCTTGGTTGTATGGGCGCGTGCGCTGGTTCTCCGCGGCGTCTGTTCTTCTGCGGCTGCGCATTCCGGGAGACAAGCTCGCCGGCCCTGCGTTCCGTCTGGTAGGGGATGCTAATCCTGCGGCGCCGTGTCGATCAAGCGGCGCAGCGACCGCGCCGTCGGCGCCCGGCCGTTCCGCCGCTCAGAACGCCTGGTCCCAGCGCTGGCTCAACCGGATCGCCGAGTTGATCAGGCCGACCATGCTGTAGGTCTGGACGAAGTTGCCCCACTGCTCGCGGGAGCGCGGGTCGATGTGCTCGGCGAGCAGCCCGTGGCGGTTGCGGCAGGCGAGCAGCCTGCCGAACAACTCCCGCGCCTCGTCGGCGCGCCCGAGCGCGGCCAGGGCGTAGATGTACCAGAAGGAGCAGACCAGGAAGGCGTTCGAGGGCACGCCGAAGTCGTCCTGCTCGACGTAGCGGAAGACGAAGTCGCCGCGCTTGAGTTCGCGCTCGACCGCCGCCACGGTCGAGGCGAAGCGCGGGTCGTCCGCGGGCAGGAAGCCGATCTCGTTCAGCAGCAGCATGCTCGCGTCCAGCGAATCGCCCCCGAATGCGGCAGTGAACGCGCCGACGCGCGGATTCCAGGCGCGTTCGCAGACGGTGCGGTGGATCAGGTCCGCCCGCGCGCGCCAGGACTGCATGCGGCCGTCCAGGCCGAGATGGCCGGCGATGCGCGCCAGACGGTCGCAGGCGGCCCAGCACATCAGGCTGGAGAAGGTGTGGACGCGCGCCGTGCCGCGCAGCTCCCAGATTCCGGCGTCCGGCTGGTCGTGCAGTTCGAACGCGCGCTCGCCCAGCACCTCCAGGCGGTGGAACAGCATCTCGTCGCCGCAGCGCAGCAGGCGCTTGTCGAAGAACACGTGGGCGGCCGACAGGATGGCCGAGCCGTAGACGTCGTGCTGGACCTGGCGGTAGGCCTGGTTGCCGATGCGCACCGGCCCCATGCCGCGGTAGCCGGGCAGCGAGGCGACCTCGGTCTCCTCGAGCGCAGCCTCGCCGCTGATGCGATACACCGGCTGCAGCAGGCCGTCCGGCGCGCCGGCGGCGATGTTCACCACGTAGTCGAGATAGCGCTCCATGGTCCGGGTGGCGCCCAGGCGGTTCAGCGCATTCACCACGAAATAGCCGTCCCGCAGCCAGCAGTAGCGGTAGTCCCAGTTGCGCGTGCTGCCGACCGCCTCGGGGATCGAGGTGGTCATCGCCGCGATGATCGCGCCGGTGTCGTCGTAGGCGTTGAGCTTCAGCGTGATCGCCGACCGGATCACCACGTCCTGCCACTCGAAGGGAATGCTCAGGTAGCGCACCCAATCCCGCCAGTAGCCGGCGGTTTCCTCGAGGAAGCGCCGGCCGACCTCGGCCACCGAGCCCTGCAGGGTCTCGTCCGGGCCGAGCAGGAAGGTGAGCGGCTCGTTGAGCAGGAAGGCCCGCTCCTCGGTGAGCGCGGTGATCGAGGCGTCGGTGGTGAGCCGCAGCACCAGGTCGGGCGCGACGTAGCGGACGTGGTTGCTGCCCCAGGTGGTCTGCGGCCGCTGCGCGCCGTAGCCGAACGCGGGACGCAGCCGCACCCGGATGCGCGGGTTCCCGGAGAGCCTGCGCACCCGGCGCACCAGGCTCATCGGGCAGAACATGCGGCCGTACTGGCGGAAGCGCGGCGCGAAGTCGGTGATCTCGACCGCGCCGCCCTGGCCGTCGTACAGGCGGGTGACCAGGATCGGCGTGTTCGGCAGGTATTCCTGCTCGGAGCGCACGAAGTCGTCCAGGTCGACCACGAAGTAGCCGAAGTCGCCCCCTTTGCCACCCTCACCGCCACCCTCGCCGCCGCGCTCGCGCAGCAGCGAGCAGAAGACCGCGTCGCCGTCGAAGCGCGGCAGGCAGCACCAGACGATCTCGCCGCGGGCATCCACCAGGGCACCGATGGTGCAGTTGCCGATCAGACCGAGGTCCAGGGTGTTCATGCTCGACCGCCTCCTTCTTCTCAGGGCGGCGCCGCCGCCACGCATCGTTCCAGCCAGCGGCGCACGCCGGCTACCCCGTCGAGCCGCCAGCGCGCCGCCGACTCGCCGTCGCCCACCTTGACCGACACGCCGCCGAGCCGGTTCACCACGGCGAAGCCGAACTCGTCGGTGGCGTCGTCGCCGACGAACACCGGCGTGCGGCCGCCGAACGGCGGCTCGGCCATGAACTCGACGATCGCGCTGCCCTTGTCCCGGCCGGCCGGCTTGATCTCCACCACCATCTTGCCGAGCTGGGTCCGCCAGCCCTCGCCGAGCACGGCGAGCAATTCCTCCGCGGCCCGGCCGACCAGTGCGGCGAGCGCCGGCGCCTGCCTGAAATGGATCGCGAAGCTCAGCCCCTTGTCCTCCACCAGCAGGCCGCGATTCGCCGACTGCAGGGCGGCCATGCGCTCGCGCGCCAGGTCCAGGCCGCCGCGCGGCAGCGGGTGCAGGTGCCGGCCGCCGGCCGCGTCGCGCCGCTCCAGGCCGTGCTGGCCGGCCGCCGGAAGCGTGAGCGGCGCGAACAGCCGGTCGATCTCCGCGATCGCCCGCCCGCTGATCAGCGCCAGCGCGCCGCCCGCGGCCCCATGCAGCCGCCGGACCAAGTCGAACAGGTCCGCGTCGACATGCACGCCATGCGGGGTCTCGGCGATGTGCAGCAGCGTGCCGTCTATGTCCAGGAAAAGCGCCCAGCGCTGCGGCACCTTGGGGTCGGGGCCCACGCAGGACGCCTGGTCCGGCCGCCCGCCCTCTCGTTCCACCGGATCGGTCACGTCCGGCGCTCGGTCAATCGGCCGCGGATGCGCATCCCGGCGGCGTCCAGCAGCATGCGGCCGGCCCAGCGATAGACGTTGAACTCGCGGATCAGGGCCCGCATGATGCGCATGCGGTCGCGCTGCTCCGCCTCGGGCATGGTGAGCGCGGCATGCAGCGCGGCGGCGCTCTGGTCGAAGTCGTAGGGGTTGACGATCAGCGCCTCGGGCAGTTCCCGCGCGGCGCCGGTGAACTGGCTGAGGATGAGCACGCCGCGCTCGTCGTCTCGCGAGGCGACGAATTCCTTGGCCACCAGATTCATGCCGTCGTGCAGGCTGCTCACGTAGCACAGCTCGCAGCCCCGGTAGTACTCGGCCACCTGCTCCGGCTCGTGGTGCTCGACCAGCAGGACCAGCGGCAGCCAGTCGCCGCGGGCGTAGCGGTTGTTGATCCGGCTGGCGAGCGCCCGCACGTGCACCTCGAACTCCTGGTACTGCTCGATCACCGAGCGGGACGGCGCGGCGATCTGGACGAAGCTGAAACGGCCGATCCACTGCGGCTGGAGTTCGAGCAGGCGTTCGACCGCCAGGAAGCGCTCCATGATGCCCTTGGTGTAGTCGAGCCGGTCGACGCCCACGCCCACCAGGGCGTCGGCGGCCAGACCGTGGCGCTTCCTGATCGCCGCGCGGCAATCCTCCACCGGCCGTCCGAGCAGCGCCGGCGAAGGCGGCCATTCTATCGAGATCGGGTAGCGGTTCACCGAGGTGGTCTTGCCGCCGTAGGTGACCGCGAAAGTCTCCCGGTCGACCCGCGCCTCGAGGATGCGATCCACCGTGTCCATGAAGTTGTTGCAGTGGAACTGGGTATGGAAGCCCAGGATGCTACTGCCGAGCAGGCCGTCGAGCAGTTCGGCCCGCCAGGGACAGATCGAGAAGGTCTCGGGGTTCGGCCAGGGGATGTGCCAGAACGTGATGATCGTGGCCTCCGGCAGGCGTTCGCGGACCATGCGCGGCAGCAGCGCGAAATGATAGTCCTGCACCAGCACGATCGGGTCGGGCGTGCCGGCCTCCTGGACCACCGCGTCGGCGAATTTCCGGTTCACCTCGTTGTAGTGCTCCCAGTCCCTGGTGCGGAAGACCGGCCGCACGTGGGCGATGTGGCAGAGCGGCCAGAGGCCCTCGTTGGCGAAGCCGTAGTAGTAGCCGGCCTCCTGCTCGGCGGTCAGCCAGACCCGCCGCATCCGGTAGCTCGGGTGCTCGGGCGGCACCTCCACCCGGTCGTGCGCATCGACCACCTGGCGGTCGGCCGACCCGCTGCCGTGGGCGATCCAGGTGCCGGAACAGGCGCGCGCCACCGGTTCCAGAGCGGTCACCAGGCCGCTCGCGGGCCGGCGGATTTCGATGTGCTCGCCGCGCCGCACGTGGATGTAGGGCTCGCGGTTGGACACCACGAGCACGTTCTCGCCGCGCAGGTCGCGCCTCAGGATGTCGCGCAGCGCCTCCGGCGTCCAGGTGATCTGGCTGTCGTCGCGCGTCCCGTAGCCGCCGGTCAGGTCGCGGATCAGGGTGTTCAGGTCCTTGGCGATCGGCCGCAGTTCGGGCGCGGGCGGCTTGCCGGTCGGCTTGAGCAGCCCCTCGCCGCGCAGCAGCGCGCGCATGCCCTGCATCCAGCCGCGCCAGCTCAGCTCGGCGATCACCACGGTGATCAGGGCGATGATCAGGCCGAGCCCGACGAAAAGGTAGAACAGGTATTTCCGGGTTTCCTGGCTGCGCCGCTGGACGAAGCTCATGTCGTGCACGACGATCAGGTCGCCGATCGTCCCGGTGTCCGACTTGATCGGCCGCACGGAAACATGCAGCGGTCCGGCGTCGCTGGCCAGCAGGTGGCCGCCCTCGGTGAGAAACACATCGAGCGCGCCGCAGGCGATCTTCTGCGGAAAGGTGCGGGTGGCGATCAGCTGGTTCTGGCGGCTGTCGCAGAAGCCGAGCGCGTAGAGGCGCTCGTCCTCGATGATCCGGTTGAAGAAGGCAAGGGTCTTCGGCCTGGAGCGGGCCTCCGCCAGTTCCACGATCCGGTCCTGGATCGTGTTGGTGATCAGCGTGGAGCGGATGTCCAGGTCGCGGACGAACCACTTCAGGGTGAGGTTCTCGACCAGCGGCACCACCGCGTAGGCCACCAGCGCCAGGCTGACCGCGAGTGGCACGATGAATCGCAGCGACAGTCGCACGCTTGTCCTCTTTGTCGACCTGGTAGGCCGGACGGCCTTCGTGCTCCCTTTCTGCTCCCTTTCCTATCGACGCCCGGCCGGGGTCAAGGTTCCTCGCGATACAGCTTTCCCGCGCGCACCAGGCGCTTCTCGACCTCGACCGCCGCGAACACGACCGAGGACAGCACGAAGCAGGCCGCCAGTTCGCCGACCGAGAGCGGCGCGGTGCGGAAGATGCCGTTCAGCCAGGGGACGTAAATCACCGCCAGTTGCAGCGCCACGGTGAGCAGCACCGCGCCCGTCAGCGGCAGGTTCGAGCGCAGCCCGAGCACGAACAGCGACTCGCGCTCGGAACGCACCGCCAGCGCGTGGCCGAGCTGGGAGAGGGTAAGGACGGTGAATACCATGGTCTGCCAGTGCGCGTCGCCGGTGGTCACCGCCCAGGCCTGGGTGGCGATGCACACCCCGCCCATGAGCAGCCCGACCCAGACGATGTGCTGCCACATGCCGTGCGCGAACACGCTTTCCTTCGGCGGGCGCGGCGGCCGGCGCATCACGCCGCGCTCGGCCGGCTCCACCGCCAGCGCCAGCCCGGGCAGGCCGTCGGTGACCAGGTTGATCCACAGGATGTGGATCGGCAGCAGCGGCATCGGCAGGCCGAGGAAGGGCGCCAGGAAGATGGTCCAGATCTCCCCGGAGTTACTGGTCATGGTGTATTTGATGAACTTGCGGATGTTGTCGTAGATGCGCCGGCCCTCGCGCACCGCGGTGACGATGGTGGCGAAGTTGTCGTCCAGCAGCACCAGGCTGGAGGCCTCGCGCGCCACGTCGGTCCCGCCCTTGCCCATTGCCACGCCTATGTCCGCACGCTTGAGCGCCGGCGCGTCGTTCACCCCGTCGCCGGTCATCGCCACGATCTCGCCGCGGCCTTGAAGCGCCTCGACGATGCGGATCTTCTGCTCCGGATCCACCCGCGCATAGACCCGCGTGCGGCCGGAGCGCTCTTTCAGGTCCTCGGGGGAGAGGGTGGCGAGTTCCACGCCGTCCATCACGCCGTCGCCGTCGCGCAGGATGCCCAGCCGGCCGGCGATCGCCCGCGCGGTCACCGGATGGTCGCCGGTGATCATCACCGGCGTGATGCCCGCGCTCCCGCACTCCTCGACGGCCGCCCCGGCCTCGTCGCGCGGCGGGTCGAGCAGGCCGACCAGCCCGAGCAGAACCAGATCCCGCTCTGCCGTATCGGCGTCGGGGTCGGGCGGCAGCGCGCCCCAGCGCCGGGCGGCGACCGCGAGCACGCGCAGGCCGTCCGCCGCCATGCGCTCGGCTTCCGCGGACAGGGCGTCCGCGTCGATGGCTGCCGGCCCGCCCGCCGCGGCCACGGCGATGCAGCGCGGCAACACCGACTCGGGCGCGCCCTTGGTGTAGGCGACGACGCCCTCCGGCCCGGCATGGAAAGTGGTCATGCGCTTGCGTTCGGAGTCGAAGGGCAGTTCGAGCACGCGCGGCCAGCGTTCGATCAGCGCCGCCTTCTCGGCACCGGCCTGCGCGGCGGCGGCGTAGAGCGCCGCCTCGGTCGGATCGCCGAGGATCGTGCCCTGCGCGTTGCGCTGGGCGTCGTTCGACAGGGCCAGGGCGCGCATCAGGTCGGACCACGCCTCTTCGCGCGGCGCCTGCTTCGGGTCGGTGAGCAGCGCCCCGGCGCAGAAGAACTCGGTGGCCTGCATGCGGTTTTGCGTCAGGGTGCCGGTCTTGTCCGAGCAGATGAATGTCACCGAGCCGAGCGTCTCCACCGCCGGTAGCCGCCGCACCAGCGCGTTGCGGCCCGCCATCTTCCCCGCCCCGAGCGCCAGCGCCACCGTGACCACTGCGGGCAGCGCCTCGGGAATCGCCGCCACCGCCAGGCTCACCGCGGTCAGGAACATCAGCACCGCCGGCTCGCCGCGCAGCAGGCCGGCGACGAAGACCACCGCGCAGATGCCGAGCGCGGCCAGCGCCAGGCGCTTGCCGAACTGGGCGAGCCGGCGCTGCAGCGGCGTCTGCTGTTCGCCGGCCGACTCGATCAGCCGGGCGATACGGCCGAGTTCCGTGGCCATGCCGGTGGCCACCACCATGCCCCGGCCGCGGCCGTAGGTGGCGACCGTGCCCTTCCAGGCCATGCTCGCGCGGTCGCCCAGCGGCAGGCCGGCGCCCGCGATCGCCTCGGTGTGCTTGTCCACCGGGTTCGACTCGCCGGTCAGCGCCGACTCCTGCAGCTTGAGCCGCGCCGCTTCGGTCAGCCGCAGGTCCGCGGGCACGACGTTGCCGGCCTCGATCAGCACCACGTCGCCGGGCACGAGTTCGCGCGCCGGAATGTCGGCGGCCTGCCCGTCCCGGACCACCCGGGCGCCGGGCGCGCTCAGCCGGTGCAGCGCCGCCATGGTGTGCTCCGCCCGGTACTCTTGGAAGAAGCCGATCACCGCGTTCAGCACGACGATCACCACGATGGCGATCGAATCCTGCGGCTCGCCGACCACCCCGGCGACCACCGCGGCGGCGATCAGCACCAGGATCATGAAGTCGGCGAACTGGGCCGCCAGCATCTGCCAGGGCGAGCGCCGGCGCCCCTCCTGGAGCACGTTCGGCCCGTACCGTTCCAGGCGCCGCGCCGCTTCGGCGCCGGTCAATCCGCGCGCCGGGTCGGTCTCCAGGTGCGCCGCCGCCTCCCGCGCACTCAGGCTGTGCCAGGCCCGCCCGGACGGCGATCCACGCTCATTCGCCATAAAGGAACAGCACGCAGGAATTGAACAGGTAGATCACCGGCAGGAACAGGCTGGCCCAGCCGCGTCCCAGCCCGGTCTTCTCGGCGATCACGTCGCCGTGGAGCGAGAGCCGGTAGCCGGCGGCGCCGATCAGCGCCGCGCAGACCGCGAACTGCAGCCAGGCGAGCTGTACCGGATTCACGGCAGGCGCCGGGAGAACCGCCCGGAGAAAGAGGCTACTTCACCAGCGTGACCGGCACGTCGGTCAGGTGGATCACCTTGGTGGCGATCGAGCCCATCAGCAGGTTCGCGAGCGAGCTCATGCCGCGCGTGCCCATGATGATCTTGTCGCAGCGCTGCTCCCTGGCGAAATTGACGATGGTCTGCGCCGCATCGCCGATGCGCACCTCGGGCGCGAAGGCGACGCCGGCCTCGCGCAGCAACGCTTCGGCGCTCCGGAGCGCATCGCCGCCTGAAGAGATCTGCATCGCCTCGATCTCCTCGGGCTTGTAGCAGCGCCGCACCTCCCAGGCGTCGATCGGCTCCTGCACGTTTAGCAGGAACACCTCCATCGGCTCGCGTCCCTGCACCAGCGCGATCAGGTGCCGCACCGCGCGCAGCGCGTTCTCGGAGCCGTCCACCGGAACCAATGCCTTCAGCATGATGACACCTCCCACTCTCGCCGAACCTGCTCCCGTCGTTCCGGCGCCATGCTAACCCCGGCCGCGAGCAGGCGCTTGCTTTTGGTCAATCGCCTGCCGCCGCCTTCGCGCGGCCGCCGTGCCCAGGGGCGGCGGAGGCCGCGGGCAACCGGTCAGGGACGTGGCGGCGGCGCGGCGCCGGCGAGCGGCATCACCTGCCCGGCGTGAGGGCCTGCGCCGGGCACCTCCTTGTGCCGCTCGTGCGGCTGCCAGCCGAGCACGGCCAGCATGACCGCGAAGCCGATCACGTAGGCCACCGCCACGTGCCAGCCGTGGCGCAGCCAGCGGCCGGCGGACTTGGCCTCGGGAAACAGGTTGGACAGGGCCACGCCGGCCGAGGAGCCGAACCAGATCATCGAGCCGCCGAACCCGACCGCGTAGGCGAGGAAGCCCCAGTCGTAGCCGCCCTGCTTGAGCGCCAGGGCGGTGAGCGGGATGTTGTCGAACACCGCGGACACGAAGCCCAGACCGAGCGCGGTCTGCCAGGAGGCCAGCGGCAGCTTCTCCACCGGCATCAGCGATGCGCACATGACCAGGGACAGCAGGAAAACCGAGCCCTTGAAGGCGTCGGGCAGCAGGCTCCACTCCGGCTTGCGTATGCCGGCCGTGGCGAGCAGAGCCACCCACACCGCGATGCCGAGGAACGGAATCGCCGCCGAGATTTCCGGGAACTTCACGTTCACCGTGACGTTCGCGACGATCGCCAGCAGCAGGATGAAGGCCACGATCCCCACCCGCGCCCAGTCGATGCGGATGCCCACCGGCGCATCCTTGACGATCGGCGAGTACTTGTGCTGCTGCAGGGCCGCCGGGATGCCGAAGATCACCAGCGCCACGGCGGCCGCCACGTAGGCGTGGAACACGTCCAGCGGTGCGACGCCGTCGATCCACATCATCGTGGTGGTCGTGTCGCCGACCACGCTGCCCGAACCGCCGGCGTTCGAGGCGGCGACGATGGCCGCGAGGTAGCCGATATGCACCTTGTGGCGGAAGACGATGCGCGCCATCGTGCCGCCGATCAGGGCCGCGGCGATGTTGTCCAGGAAGCTCGACAGCACGAAGATCATGGCCAGCAGGACGAAGCCGCCCTTCCAGTCGTCCGGGAGGAAGCGCGGCAGCACCTCGGGCACCCGGCTTTCCTCGAAGTGCCGCGACAGCAGAGCGAAGCCGAGCAGCAGGCCGAGCAGGTTGGTGAGCAGCACCCACTCGTGGCCCAGGTGGGCGCCGAAGCCGGCCACGCCGGCGCCGTCCTTGAAGCCGGTGAAGAGGAACTTGTAGGCGACGATGGTGGCCAGGCCGGTCAGCGCCACCTGCAGGGTGTAGTGGTGGAACAGCGCCACGCCGAGCAGGGTCAGTCCGAACAGGATGAAATCCACCGGGATGCCGAACACCGCCGGGCCGTCGACCGCGGCGGCAGCCGGCAGGCTGGTCGCCAGCAGCATCAGTCCGGCAGTCAGTGCGCGCGGCGCGGCGCCGCTCCGGCCGCGGCGCGCGGCATTCTCGTTGTTCAAAGCGACCTCCCGGGGATGCGTTCTGGCTTGGATGCCCGGATTTTACCATCCGGGCTCGCCCGGCCCGGCGCTCACTGCCAGAGTTCGATCTTCTTGCCCTGGGCGCGCATGCGCTCGGCCTTGGCCTGGATGTAGCGCTGGAACTCCGGCTCGGTCCGGTAGCCGCCGCTGGCGACGTATTCGAACGAGGTGGCGAGATGGAAGGGCCGCAGGTAGGCCTCGATGCGGAACACCTCCGCGCCGCGCTCGTCGAAGAAGACGATGGTCGGCGTGTAGGCCACCTTGAGTTCGCGGGCCCAGGCCTCGCCGGTGGTCCGCCCGCCGTCCGGCCGGGTCAGCTCGGCCTTGTCCGAAAGCGAGAAGCGGGCGATGTCGAACTTCGACAGCAGCGCCTGCACCTCCTTGCGCCGGAATCCCTCCTTGTGCAGTTCGTCGCAGCCGCTGCAGTAGCGGGTCTCGAACACCACCGCCAGCGGCTTGCCGCCCGGCCTGCGCCGCAGGTCGTAAGGCGGCTTCACGAAGAACAGCTCGTCGTGCAACTTCTCGGCAGCCGGCTCCTTCACCGCGGCCGCCATGTAATCCGCGAAGGGCTGTTTGCCCTCCATCCTGCCGGCGACATAGTCGAGCGCCGCCGAAAGCCGGTGCGGCGGGTAGTAGCCGTTCAGCCGCACGACCACCTCGCCCTTCTCGTCCAGGAACAGCAGGGTGGGCGTGAACTGCACCTTCAGGCGCTTCGCCAGGTCCTTCTCGCTCGACCGGCTGCCGTCGACCCAGGTGACCTCCCGGTCTCCCCAGATGTTCAGCGCCACCGGCAGGAAATGGCGGCGCGTCTTGTCCGCGATCGCCTTCTGGGTGAAGTTGGTCTGCATCAGCTCGCGGCAGTAGGGGCAGCCGTCCTGGCCGAAGTAGATCATCACCCGCCGGTCGGTACGCGCCGCCTCCTTGAGGTCGTCGCGGAAATCGAGGAAGGTCTCCGCGAACCAGGGCGGAATGTCGATCGCGTGCGGCGCCGGATCGGCGGCGCGCAGCATGCCGGGGACGACGAGGCCCAGGACCAACAGCCAGACTCGAAGCTTCACCGATTCCTCCTCGATGCGAATGACGTACCCGGCGCCGCAGCGCTCAACCGCGCTCGACCAGGACGATGTGCACCCGGTACGGCCCGTGGGCGCCGAGCACGATGGTCTGCTCGATGTCACCGGTGCGCGAGGGCCCCGAAACGAAGTTCACCGCGCGCGGCAACTCGCCGAGTTCCCTGCGCGCCAGCGCCCAGGCCTCCTCCATCCCGGCGACAATCCGGCCGACCGGCACCACCGCCACATGGGTCTCGGGCAGCAGGCTGACCGTGGCCGGCGATTCGGGTGCGGAACAGAGCATCAGCGTGCCGGTCTCGGCGATCGCGGAGAAGCAGCCGGTGATGCCGACCAGGTCCTCGTCGTGCGCGCCGCGCGGCTCCACCGCCAGACCGGCGCCCGCCCAGTCCAGCCCGGCCAGGGCCGGAACGCAGGCCGCCTGTAGCGGCAGGCCGGCCTCGCGCAGGTAGCGCGCGACCGCTGCGGGCACCTCGGCAATCGCGGCCACCGCATCCACCGTGCTCGACAAGGCCTCGGAGCGGCGCCGGAACTCGGCCGCCAGGTCGGGCCCGACCGGCGGCCGTGGACCCTCGGCCGGACTGCGCAGCGCCTCCTCGACCGCAACGCGCGCCGCATCGACGTTCTGCGCGCCGCGGCCGAGCCGCTCGCGCACCCGCTTCAGGATGTCCTCGCGCGAGCTCATGCCAGCCGGTTCACCGGTTCGCCCCGGGCGAAGGCCTCGATGTTGCCGATCAACTGGTCGGCCAGGGCCTGCATCGCCCTGGCGCTCGCCCAGGCCACGTGCGGGGTCAGCACGAAGTTCGGCAGATCGAGAAGCTCCGGGGCGAGCAGCAGGTTGCCCTCGCGCGGCGGCTCCTTCGACAGCACGTCGAAGCCCGCGCCGCCGAGCCGTCCCTCGCGCAGCGCGCGCGCCAGGGCCTGTTCGTCGACCAGGCCGCCGCGGGCGGTGTTGATCAGCACCGCCTCGGGCTTCATGAGCGCCAGCTCGGCTGCACCGATCAGGCCGCGGGTGCGGTCGTTGAGCGGGCAGTGCAGCGAGATCACGTCGGCCTCGCGCAGCACCTGCTCGAAGGGCGCGTAGCCCTCGCGCAGCACCTGCGCGCCCTTGTGCTCGGCGAACAGCACGCGCATGCCGAAGGCCTGCGCCAGCCGTCCCACGCCCTGGCCGAGCGAGCCGCGGCCGAGGATGCCCATGGTGCCGCCGAAGAGGTCGCGGATCTCGTGGTCGAAGAAACAGAACATGGCCGCCTGCTGCCAGCGGCCGGCCGCCACGTCGCGCCGGTAGGCGAGCACGTTGCGCCTGAGCATCAGCGCCAGCATGAGCACGTGCTCGGGCACCGTGTGCGCCGCGTAGCCGCGGATGTTCGACACCACGATGCCGTGCTCGCGGCAGTAGGCCAGGTCGATGTTGTCGGTGCCGGTGGCCGCGGCGGCGATCATGCGGATCGAGGGCACCCGCGCGAGCAGTTCGCCGCGCAGGACCACCTTGTTGGTGATCGCGACGGTCGCGCCAGCCAGCCGTTCCAGCACCTGTTCCGGCGCGGTCAGCGGGTATTCCTCCCAGACGTGCGGGAAGTCCGGCCGGCGCACGTTGGCGCGGATCGAGTCGCGTTCGAGGAAGACGATCTTGTGCATGGGGCGGTTGTCGTGGGTCATGGACGCGAGCCGGCCGTGCGGCGCTCGCGGTAGAGCTCGCGGAAGGTTTTGCCCTCGGGCGCAGGGAAATCGCGGCCCTCGGTCCAGGCCGGCGCGGGCGACAGCACCCGGATGCGATCTGCGCCGCCGGCCAGCCATTTCAGGTAACGCACCCCGATGCGCGTGCCGAGCGCATACAGCGCCGGCCGCCGGGCCACCCAGGCCCAGGCGCGCAGGGCGAGCCGCTCGGCGAGCGGCCGCAGCCCGGCGTCGACCTGCTTCTCGCGCAGCCTGCGCAGCAGGTCGGGCAGCGGAATCTTCACCGGGCAGACCACGCCGCACTGGTTGCACAAGGTGGCCGCATGGGGCAGGTCGAGCGCCTTGTCGATGCCGGCGTAGAGCGGCGTGAGCACCGAGCCCATCGGCCCCGGATAGACCCAGCCGTAGGCGTGCCCGCCTATGGTCTGGTAGACCGGGCAGTGGTTCATGCAGGCGCCGCAGCGTATGCAGCGCAGCATGTCCTGGAACTCGCCGCCGAGCAGGCCGGCGCGGCCGTTGTCCACCAATATGAAATACAGGTGTTCCGGGCCGTCGGATTCCTCCGGCTTCTTCGTGCCGGTGAGCACCGAGATGTAATTGGTGATCGACTGGCCCGTGGCCGAGCGCGGCAGCAGGCGCATCAGCGTGCACAGGTCCTCCAGCGTCGGGATCACCTTCTCGATGCCGGTGATCACCACGTGCACCTTCGGCACGGTGGTGACCATGCGGCCGTTGCCCTCGTTGGTCACCAGCGCCACCGAGCCGGTCTCGGCGATCAGGAAGTTGCCGCCGGAGATGCCCATCTCGGCGCTCAGGAAGTGCGGGCGCAGCACCTCGCGCGCCTCGCGGGTCATTTCGGTGATCACGGTCTTGCGCGGCGTGCCGTGCACCCGCTCGAACAGGTCGGCGACCTCCTCCATCGACTTGTGCACCACCGGGGCGATGATGTGCGAGGGCGGCTCGTTGTCGTTGATCTGCAGGATGTACTCGCCCAGGTCGGTCTCCACCGGCTGCACGCCGGC